>NZ_JACNDD010000093.1:0-26698 GCF_017351395.1 Pseudomonas sp. FW305-28 | reverse complement strand
GCCGAGCTTGCTTGCGATGGCGGTGGTTCTGCGGGCGCGGATGTTGACTGTGCTGCCGTCATCGCGAGCAAGCTCGGCTCCCACAGGGGAGAGGCGGTGTTCATAAAACCTGAGTCCACCACACTTCCAATGTGGGAGCGAGCTTGCTCGCGATAGCGGTGGTTCAGCGGACGCGGATGTTGATTGTACTGCCGTCATCGCGAGCAAGCTCGGCTCCCACTGGAGTTGTGGTGTTCACATAACCTGGCCCACCACATTGCTCAGCGCTAATCAATCAGCTGGGCAGCCCTCAGCGCGCCGAGCGCCGCCAGCCAGCGAGGGTCCTGGCGATATTCCGTTGAAGCATAGGCCTGGCCGCGCATACGGGCGATCCGCGCCGAAGGCTTGACCTTCAGGCGTTGGGCAGCGCTCAAGGCCAACTCCGCGGCGGCGCGATCATTACACACCAGCCCCATGTCGCAACCCGCCGTCAACGCCGCCTCGATACGACTGGCGGCATCACCGACCACATGCGCACCGGCCATCGACAGATCATCACTGAAGATCACGCCCTCGAATTGCAACTCGCCGCGCAGGATGTCCTGCAACCAGCGGCGGGAAAAACCGGCTGGATTGGCGTCAACCTGCGGATAGATGACATGAGCCGGCATCACGGCGGCCAGTTGCTTGCTCAACCTGGCAAACGGCACCAGGTCGTTGGCCCGAATCTGTTCGAGGCTGCGCTCATCGGTCGGAATCGCCACATGGGAATCGGCCTCGGCCCAGCCATGCCCCGGGAAGTGCTTGCCGGTGGCGGCCATGCCGGCGGCACTCATGCCACGGATGAAGGCACCGGCCAGCAACGCCGCGCGCTCGGGGTCGCCTTCAAAGGAACGACTGCCGACGACAGCGCTGCGCTGATAGTCGAGATCCAGCACCGGGGCAAAACTCAAGTCGAGACCGACCGCCAGCACTTCTGTGGCCATGATCCAGCCGCACTGCTCGGCCAGGTATTCAGCGTTCGGGTTGTCGGCTATCGCCCGCATCGCCGGCAACCGCACAAAGCCCTGGCGCAGCCGCTGAACGCGACCACCTTCCTGGTCCACCGCCAGTAAAAGGTCGGGACGGATGGCGCGGATCGACGCGCTCAGCTCGCGCACTTGCCGCGGATGCTCGATATTGCGGGCAAAAATGATCAGGCCGCCTACTTCTGGCTGGCGCAACAGGTGGCGATCTTCGGCCGTCAGCCAGGTACCGGCGACGTCCACCATCAACGAGCCTTGCAGGCCAGCAGTCATAGCATTTCCTTAATAACGATGAACCCGAGCGGCGACACAGGCATGAGCAAACTGCCAGGCCCAGGGCCCGGCAGGTCGCGGTCATGCACTAAAGAATGGAACGGGTTCGAAACGAGAGTCGGCATGGGCGGCTAGCTTAGCGGATGTGGGCAGCCGCGCCCACCCGTGCACTCAAGCCTTGGCCAGCGCCGGCGTCGATTTGCTGCGTGGACGCAGTTGCGCGGCCGCCATGGCCTCATCGGTGACGCCACTCTCGGCACGCATGCCGGCCGCCAGGAACGGCACCATCAGGCGCATCACCTGCTCGATCGAGGTGTTCACGCCAAAATCGGTTTCAGCGATGGCCCGCAGCGCCTTGATCCCGGACATGCTGAACGCGGCGGCGCCGAGCATGAAGTGCACTCGCCAGAACAACTCGATGGGCGGGATGCGCGGTGCGGCTTCGTTGACCAACAGCATATAGCGACGGAACACCTTGCCGTACATGTCTTCCAGGTAACGCCGCAGGTGGCCCTGGCTCTGGCTGAAGGCCAGGCCCAGCAGGCGCATGAAAATGGACAGGTCGTTACCGCTGCGCGGTTGCACGACAAGGGCTTGCTCGACCAGGATTTCCAGCAGCTCTTCCAGGGTAGGCTTGACGTCAGGCTTGGCTTGGCGCCGCTCCAGTTCACGATCGAGGCTGAGGCAGAAAGGCCCGAGGAAGCGCGAGAAGACCGCTTGGATCAAGGCCTTTTTCGAGCCGAAGTGATAATTCACCGCCGCCAGGTTGACCCCGGCCTTGCTGGTGATCAGACGCAATGAGGTTTCGGCGAAACCTTTTTCCGCGAACAACTGCTCGGCAGCATCGAGAATGCGTTCAACGGTTTCCGACTGGGCCATGGTTACTCCGCCTGACAAACACTTGTTTGAAACATACGTTTCAGCCCAGGGGTTGTCAAGCCTGCCGGGGCGTTTTGCGAACGCCCGGTCACGTATTTAACCACACCTTTTCACAGGGGGTAGCCCTGCCCCATCCCACAACCCGACCGACCGTCCAGCGGCCTGTGGAAAAAGGAGGATTGCCAAGTGGCGTTCACTGTATATAATCCCAGTCACTGTATAAAAAGACAGAGCGATCAATATGCTAAAGCTGACGCCACGCCAAGCAGAGATTCTGGCCTTCATCAAACGCTGCCTCGAAGACAACGGCTACCCGCCGACCCGTGCGGAAATCGCACAGGAACTGGGTTTCAAGTCGCCCAACGCGGCTGAAGAACACCTCAAGGCGCTGGCGCGCAAGGGCGCGATCGAAATGACCCCGGGCGCATCCCGTGGCATTCGTATCCCCGGCTTCGAAGCCAAGGCCGACGAAACCACCCTGCCGATCATCGGCCGAGTCGCGGCGGGCGCACCGATCCTTGCCCAGCAGCACGTCGAGGAATCCTGCAACATCAACCCTTCGTTCTTTCATCCCCGGGCCGATTACCTGCTTCGTGTACACGGCATGAGCATGAAGGACATCGGCATCTTCGACGGTGACCTCCTGGCCGTCCACACCACCCGCGAAGCCCGCAATGGCCAGATCGTGGTGGCGCGAATCGGTGACGAGGTGACCGTCAAGCGCTTCAAGCGCGACGGCAGCAAGGTCTGGCTCATTGCCGAGAACCCGGAGTTCGCCCCCATCGAAGTGAACCTGAAAGATCAGGACCTGGTCATCGAAGGCTTGAGCGTCGGCGTCATTCGCCGCTAAAGGAGGCTTTATGCAGTTCCCTCACACACCACAACACACACAACTTCCGCTGTTCGAGGCATTCATGGCCCAACCGCTGGTTCCAGTCCTGAAAGAGGTCATCGAGTCGCCCTGGGGCGTCGAACCCGAGGCCTTCAGCGAACTGTCGTTACGTGGTGCGGCCGGAAACTGCCTGAACCTGCTGGCGCCGATTCTGCGAGAACTCAGCCAGGACCAGGATGCTCGCTGGTTGACGCTGATCGCCCCACCGGCCAGCGTTACCCAGGCCTGGCTGCGTGACGCCGGCCTGAACCGTGAGCGCATCCTGTTGCTGCAGCCGAGGGGCACCCAAAGCGCCCAACAGTTGACTTGCGAGGCCTTGCGTCTGGGCCGTAGCCACACCGTGGTCAGCTGGCTCAACCCACTGACCACGGCCGCACGGCAACAGTTGATCAGCGCCGCCCGCACCGGGGACGCACAAAGCCTGAATATTCGATTGGGCTAAGACAAACGCGGGGCTTCTCCAAAGTAGAGAAGCCGACCAGCCACACTATTCAAAAAAGCCGACAGACGGGATCAGTGAAGAACCCGCGGCCCCTCTTCCTTGTTGAATTCGCCTTCAACCAGGCGACCTGCCATCTGGACGCCCACGCTCAGCATCGCCTTGGCGACTTCGACGTGTTGGCCCTGGAGGAATACCTTGGCATCTTCGGAGAAGTTCAAGGTCACCAGAGAACCCTCGTCCTCGGCCCTGCGCAGCTCGATGCGGCCATCAGGAAGTTCGACAATTTCTAGAAAGGACGTAGGCATAAAAGTCTGTTCTCCACGAAAGGCGAGGATTATATAGTCATCGGCCAGGCTCCGCTCGGGATCTTGACCAAGCGTTATCAACGAACGTAACGGGCCGAGGAGAAACTCAGCACTCGTTCAACCCTTCACGAAAGCGTATCGCCAGGCTCTTGAGGTTCTGGCGCCAGCTCTCCAGCTCCTCCCGACTCAGCTCCTGCTCCGGGTCTTGCTCATCCAGATTGACCGCCACGATCAACGGTTGGGTCACGTCCCCCTTGGGCTTGCGCGGGGCCCGGGGCGGCTCGAACAGCGCCGCATGGGCCGCCAATAACTTCGCAAGCCAGGTTTCCGGGTTATGCGCCAACTCGACCATTTCGGCCAGCTCCGGAATCGCGATGGTTTCCAGCACTTCGCGGGTCAACAGCAACTCGGCTCGCGGGGCGTTCGCTTGTGGCAGGCGATAGAAACCGGCGATTTCATGGCACAACCCCAACAATGCACCGTACAGGTGAAACAGCGCGGACTCACGCCCTGCCTGGAGCAGCGCCGGGGAATTCATCGCACGCCCGTCCTCGGCCCTGGTGAGTGCTTCGAGCGACAGGCCGGCGAAATAGATTTTCTGATTGGTGCGGGTATAGAGTTCGTGGGCCATGGCGGCATCTCCCCAACGAAATGAAAGCTTCACGCAAGTGCGACAGTGTCGTGGATCAACCGAGGCCACTGCAAGCCAAAAACAAAAAGGCCGCATGAAAACCTATGGGTTGTCATGCGGCCTTTTTGTCAAGTCCATGCAGATTTAGCGATTGTAGAGGGCGGCTGCGCCGCCAGCGGGAGCAAGCTCCCTCGCGACAAGAGCCTCAACCCCGCCCTCCAGACAAGCCCTGGCGATCAGCGCTTGTCTTCAACGGTCCATTTACCGCCATCGTAGTACGCCTTCCAGCCGGTCGGCTTGCCGTCGACTTCGGTCTGCACATACTGCTCCTTGGTCTTGCGGCTGTAGCGAATGACCGCCGGGCGTCCTTCCGGATCCTTCTGTGGTGCCTCACAGAGGAAATGGTACTTCGGATCGATTTCGTCCTTGTGCGGCACGATCTCCATCACCAATGGCGCACGGGTCTCACGGTTTTTCGGGAACTGGCTGGCCGCCAGGAACAGGCCAGAGGCACCGTCACGCAGGATATAGGTGTCGTTGACCTTCTCGCACTTGAGCTCCGGCATTTTCACCGGATCCATCTTCGGCGGCGCCGCGTCACCGCTCTTGAGCAGTTTGCGCGTGTTCTTGCAGGTCGGGTTGGTGCAGCCGAAGAACTTGCCGAAACGGCCGGTCTTGAGCTGCATCTCGCTGCCACACTTGTCGCATTCCAGGCTCGGGCCTTCGTAACCCTTGATGCGATAAGTGCCCTCTTCAATCTCGTAGCCGGCACAGTCCGGATTGTTACCGCAGATGTGCAGCTTGCGCTTCTCATCCAGCAGGTAGGCATCCATCGCCGTGCTGCAGATCGGACAGCGATGCTTGCCACGCAGCACCAGGGATTCCGATTCGCCCTCGTCGTCCGCGGCGATTTCGTCGCCCGGCACCAGGTTGACCGTCGCCTTGCAGCGTTCCTTGGGCGGCAGGCTGTAGCCCGAGCAACCGAGGAAGACACCGGTCGAGGCGGTCCGGATTTGCATCGGACGGCCGCAGGTGAGACACGGGATGTCGGTCATGACCGGCTGGTTGGCCCGCATGCCGTTGTCCGGGCTTTCCGCCACTTCAAGTTTTTTCTTGAAGTCGCCGTAGAACTCGTCGAGAACGTTTTTCCAGTCCCGCTCGCCCTGGGCCACATCGTCGAGGTTCTCTTCCATGCCGGCGGTGAAGCCGTAGTCCATCAGGTTCGAGAAGCTCTCGGACAAACGCTCGGTGACGATGTCACCCATCTTTTCCGAATAGAAACGACGGTTGTGCAGCGCCACGTAACCGCGGTCCTGGATGGTGGAAATGATGGCGGCATAGGTCGAAGGACGACCGATGCCGCGCTTTTCCATTTCCTTGACCAGGCTGGCTTCGGAGTAACGGGCCGGCGGCTTGGTGAAGTGCTGGGTCGGATCGAGCTTGATCAGCTTCATCACGTCGCCCTGGGCCATGTCCGGCAGGACGTCGTCATCCCCAGGCTTGGTGATTTGCGGCATGACGCGGGTGTAGCCGTCGAACTTCAGGATGCGGCCCTTGGCACGCAACTCGAAGTCACCGGCACCAACGCTGACCGTGGTCGACAGGTATTGCGCCGGCAGCATCTGGCAAGCCAGGAACTGGCGCCAGATCAGCTCGTAGAGACGCTCGGCGTCACGTTCCATGCCCGACAGCTTGCTTGGCTCGGTGTTGGCATCGGACGGACGAATCGCTTCGTGAGCCTCCTGCGCGCCTTCCTTGCTGCTGTAGACGTTCGGCGTGTCCGGCAGGTACTTCTTGCCGAATTCGCTTTCTATATAAGTGCGCGCCATCGCCACCGCATCGACCGACAGGTTGGTCGAGTCGGTACGCATATAGGTGATGTAGCCGGCTTCGTACAGACGCTGGGCCATCATCATGGTCTTCTTCACGCCAAAGCCCAGGCGGTTGCTTGCGGCCTGTTGCAGCGTGGAGGTGATGAACGGCGCCGACGGCTTGCTGCTGGTCGGCTTGTCTTCGCGCTTGACGATGCTGTAGCTGGAAGCCTTGAGCTTCTCCAGCGCCGCCATGGCCTGGGCTTCGTTGAGTGGCTTGAAGGCCTCGCCCTTCTCGCGGGCCACGTCGAAGCGCACGGTCGCGCCCTTGGCGGTGCCGAGGTCGGCGTGGACTTCCCAGTACTCTTCAGGGATGAACGCGCGGATCTCACGCTCGCGCTCCACCACCAGCTTCACCGCAACCGACTGTACGCGACCAGCCGACAGGCCACGGGCGATCTTGGCCCACAGCAGCGGCGAGACCATGTAGCCCACCACGCGGTCGAGGAAGCGACGCGCCTGCTGGGCGTTGACCCGATCGATATCCAACTCGCCCGGTTGGGAGAAGGCTTCCTGGATGGCCTTCTTGGTAATTTCGTTGAACACCACGCGCTTGTAGCGGCTGTCATCCCCACCGATGGCTTCGCGCAGGTGCCAGGCAATGGCTTCCCCTTCGCGGTCCAAGTCCGTCGCGAGATAGATGGTGTCGGCATCCTTGGCGAGCCGGCGCAGCTCTTCGATGACCTTTTCCTTGCCCGGGAGGATCTCGTACTTGGCTTTCCAGCCGTGTTCCGGATCGACCCCCATGCGGGAGACCAGCTGCTTGCGCGCCTTGTCCTTGGGCGACAGCGCCGGCACTTCACCGGCAGCAGCCTTGCCGCGCTTGGCGGCTGGCTCCTTGCTGGCGCTAGCCGAACCGCTGGTGGGCAGGTCTCGGATATGGCCGATACTCGACTTCACCACGTATTGGTTGCCCAGATACTTGTTGATGGTCTTGGCCTTAGCCGGGGATTCCACAATGACCAGCGATTTGCCCATGGATCAGAAAATTCCTGAATTCTAAAAAGTGAAAGGCGGTTGGCGCCTGACGCGGCACCGCTATATATAGTGGCTGCAAGGTGAGGTCAAGCGCAGGGTTGCCCGCATGCCGGCCTCAAGGCGTGGAAAAAATGCTCTCCTCGGCCTGCACCAAAGCAAAGCGTGGCACCTGTTCGCCGTCAACCTCGACGGACTCCTGGAACATGCTCAAGGGACGCACCCAAAAGCCGTAATCGCCATACAGGGCTTGATAGAACACCACTTCTTCTTCGGTCTCGGAATGCCGCGCGATGCTGAATACGCGGTACTGCGGACCTTTGTAATGCTGGTAGAGCCCAGGTTGTATCGGCATGTCTTGGCCCTCACTCAAATCTTTTCAAAATAAAAACAAAATTTTTCTACTAAACCCGGAAAAAACAAAAACCGGGGCACTTGGCCCCGGCTTCCATCGACGCAACGCTTAGACGCGTTCGAAGACAGTGGCGATGCCCTGGCCGAGGCCAATGCACATGGTGGACACACCGAAGGTGCCGCCATTCTGCTTCATGACGTTGAGCAGCGTGCCGGAGATACGCGCACCGGAGCAACCGAACGGGTGACCCAGGGCGATCGCGCCGCCGTGCAGGTTAACCTTCTCGTTCATCTTGTCGAGCACTTTCAAATCTTTCAGCACGGGCAGGGCCTGTGCGGCGAAAGCTTCGTTGAGCTCGAAGAAGTCGATATCGGCAATGCCCAGGCCTGCGCGCTTCAAGGCTTTCTGCGTGGCCGGCACTGGACCATAGCCCATGATTGCCGGGTCCACACCCGCCACGGCCATCGACCGGATCACCGCCATCGGCTGGATACCCAGGTCCTGGGCACGCTGGGCCGACATCACGATCATGCACGAAGCGCCGTCGGTGATTTGCGACGAAGTACCGGCTGTCACGGTGCCGCCCTTCGGATTGAAGGCTGGCTTGAGGGCCGCCAGGCTTTCCAGGGTGGTTTCCGGACGAATGGTCTCGTCGTAGTCGAACAGCTTCAGGAAGCCATTCTCGTCGTAGCCCTGCATCGGGATGATTTCATCCTTGAACTTGCCTTCCACGGTCGCCTTGTGGGCGAGCTGGTGGGAGCGCACGCCGAAGGCGTCCTGCTGTTCGCGGGTGATGCCGTGCATTTTGCCGAGCATTTCCGCAGTCAGGCCCATCATGCCCGAGGCTTTTGCCGCGTACAGCGACATGTGCGGATTCGGATCGACGCCGTGCATCATGCTCACATGGCCCATGTGCTCGACACCACCGACGACGAACACATCACCGTTGCCGGTCATGATCGCCTGGGCGGCGGTGTGCAGTGCGCTCATGGACGAACCGCACAGGCGGCTGACGGTCTGGCCCGCCGCGGTGTGAGGAATCTGGGTCATCAGCGAGGCCATGCGGGCGATGTTCCAGCCCTGCTCCAGGGTCTGGTTCACACAGCCCCAGATCACGTCTTCGACTTCGTTCGGGTCGACCTTGACGTTGCGCTCCAGCAGCTTGCTGATCAGGTGCGCCGACATGTCTTCGGCGCGGGTGTTGCGGTGCATGCCGCCCTTGGAGCGGCCCATCGGCGTACGACCGAAGTCGACGATCACGACGTCTCTAGGATTCAAGCTCATAAATGTTCTCTCGCTCTAGTCGTTGGGCGCTTAACCGAAGAAACGCTGGCCGTTCTTGGCCATCTCACGCAGCTTCGCGGTCGGGTGGTACAGCGCGCCCAGATCAGCGTACTGGTCAGCCAGGGCAACGAACTCGGCCACACCGATCGAATCGATGTAACGCAGCGCACCGCCACGGAATGGAGGGAAACCGATACCGTAGACCAGACCCATGTCGGCTTCGGCGGCGGTTTCGACAATGCCGTCTTCCAGGCAACGCACGGTTTCGAGGCACAGCGGGATCATCATCCAGTTGATGATGTCCTCGTCGGTGACTTCGCGCTGCTCGTAGACGATCGGCTTGAGCACTTCCAGCACCGACGAGTCGGCGACTTTCTTCTGCTTGCCGCGCTTGTCGGTCTCGTAGGCGTAGAAGCCCTTGCCGTTCTTCTGGCCCAGGCGCTTGGCTTCGTAGAGCACGTCGACAGCCGAACGACGGTCGTCCTTCATGCGGTCCGGGAAACCTTCAGCCATCACGTCGCGACCATGGTGGCCGGTGTCGATGCCGACCACGTCCATCAGGTACGCCGGGCCCATCGGCCAGCCGAATTTTTCCATGATCTTGTCGATGCGCACGAAGTCCACACCGGCGCTGACCAGCTTGGCGAAACCGCCGAAGTACGGGAACAGCACACGGTTGACCAAAAAGCCCGGGCAGTCGTTGACGACGATCGGGTTCTTGCCCATTTTCTTGGCGTAGGCCACGGTGGTGGCCACCGCCAGTTCGCTGGACTTCTCGCCACGGATCACTTCCACCAGCGGCATCATGTGCACCGGGTTGAAGAAGTGCATGCCGACGAAGTTCTCCGGACGCTTGAGGGCCTTGGCCAGCAGCGAAATGGAGATGGTCGAGGTGTTCGAGGCGAGGATGGTGTCCTCTTTGACCTTGTCTTCGACTTCAGCCAGTACCGCCTGCTTGACCTTCGGGTTCTCGACAACCGCTTCGACCACCAGGTCGACATGGCCGAAATCGCCATAGGACAGGGTCGGACGAATGCCGTTGAGCACTTCGGCCATTTTCGCGGCGGTCATGCGACCTTTGTCGACGCGACCCACCAGCAGCTTGGCAGCTTCGGCCAGGCCCTGCTCGATCCCGTGTTCGTTGATGTCCTTCATCAGGATCGGCGTGCCTTTGGACGCCGACTGGTAGGCGATGCCGCCCCCCATGATACCGGCGCCGAGCACGGCGGCCTGCTTCACGTCACGGGCGATTTCGTCGTAGGCCTTGGCCTTTTTCTTCAGTTCCTGATCGTTGAGGAACAGACCGATCAGGCTTTGTGCAGCCGAGGTCTTGGCCAGCTTGACGAAGCCGGCGGCCTCGACTTCCAGGGCCTTGTCGCGACCGAAGTTCGCGGCTTTCTGGATGGTCTTGATCGCTTCGACCGGCGCCGGGTAGTTCGGGCCTGCCTGACCGGCCACGAAACCCTTGGCGGTTTCGAAGGCCATCATTTGTTCGATGGCGTTGAGCTTGAGCTTTTCCAGCTTCGGCTGACGCTTGGCCTTGTAGTCGAACTCACCGCTGATGGCACGCTTGATGGTTTCAAGGGCCGCTTCCTGGAGCTTGCCAGGTTCGACCACGGCATCCACGGCACCGACTTTCAGCGCGTCTTCGGCACGGTTTTCCTTGCCGGCGGCAATCCACTCGATAGCGTTGTCGGCACCGATCAGGCGCGGCAGGCGCACGGTGCCGCCAAAGCCCGGGTAGATGCCCAGCTTGACTTCCGGCAGGCCGATCTTGGCCGTGGTGGCCATGACGCGGTAATCCGCCGCCAGGCACATTTCCAGGCCGCCCCCCAGGGCGATGCCGTTGATGGCCGCGACGGTCGGTACGTTGAGGTCTTCGAAGTCGCTGAAAATACGGTTGGCTTCGAGGTTGCCAGCGATCAGTTCGGCATCGGGCAGCTTGAAGTTGTCGACGAATTCGGTGATGTCGGCACCGACGATGAACACGTCCTTGCCGCTGCTGACGATCACACCCTTGATCGAAGCATCTGCCTTGATAGTGTCTACGGCCTGACGCAATTCATTCAGGGTTAGACGGTTGAACTTGTTGACGGACTCACCCTTGAGGTCGAACTTCAGTTCGACGATGCCACTTTCAAGAGCCTTAACCGTGATGGCTTTACCTTCGTAAATCATCAACTGATCTCCACGATATGGAAGCTGAACAGTACACGTTGGACGCTGGCTGCTGGTTCGGCATTGACGTTACCGTCGATGCTACGCCAATCCGCCAGGCACACCCGTCAACGCGATAGTCGGGGTCTGTAGGAGCCGTCTGAAAATACAAACGCTCAATTCATACGCCCGTTTGATTTGGGTACGTCACCTTCACGGAATTTCCGACAATTGTCAATCGCCCTAAACACAGGCGTGAACGCGACTTTACGGTCATTTCCGTACCCTACGGATCCGCAACACGGCGCCGCATGAGCAGCCATTCATAGAATCAATCATTAGAAAAATCGCCCTAATTCCAGACAGACCGGATCCAGCCGACTAAGCTGTCGGGAATGCGATTGAATTTTGCGAAATGAAGGGCGCTGCGAACGCACGCCCTGACACGAGATGGATTACCGGCCTGCCTGGCCAACCCGCCCGATGAGACTGTCGGGCTTTTTTATGCCCGTAGGAGCTGCCGGAGGCTGCGATCTCTTGATTTTCACTTGAGATTCAGTGAACGGTGGACAGATCGCAGCCTCGCTGCGCTCGACAGCTCCTGCAGCGCTTCAGGCCAGCGCCTTCAGCACCCAGGAAATCTCCTGTAAAACACTCGCCTCGCCCTTTTCGCCCCAATACAAGGCGATCATTTGCCGGTCGGCTTCAACTTTGTAGACGTTGGCCGGCAATTTTTCGAAATGATTGAGCAGGGGCTCATCCAGGCAGACTTCCCGCCACTGATTGACCCAGACGCCCGGCGCAGTTTGCCAGTAGCTCCAGCAGGCCGGCTGGCTGCCGCGCCGAGGCCGATAGTACTGGGCACAGGGGTTTGGCGGCTGTTGGTCGAGCCAGTGCGGCCACTCTTGTGGCGCCAGTTGCATGGCCAGGCCCAGGCGTCGCGCTTCCATGCGCAGGGCCATGCGACCGCTCTGTACACGGGACGGACGCAACCATGCCAGCGGACTTAACACCACCAACAGGATTGACAGCACTATCCAGACCGTCATATTCGTACTCCCCGATTCTGATGAGCCCATTGACCCAGGTCGCGTCAATGCGCTTGAAACCAGCCATACTTACCGTATCGCAATTCTCTGGAGTGCCTTCCATGTACTACAACCACGTTCTGGTCGCCGTTGACCTCACTGAAGAATGCGATCCGGTCGTCAAGCGCGCCCTCGCCCTCTGCGAAGGCCGAGACACCCAGCTGTCACTGGTGCATATCGTCGAACCGATGGCCATGGCCTTCGGCGGCGACGTGCCGATGGACCTTTCCCAGTTGCAGCAGCAGCAATTCGACCAGGCCAAGGAACGCCTTGACCGACTGATCGTGAAATACCCGGCCCTGAAGAAGGAATTCAGCCACCTGACCTACGGCCAGCCGCGCCAGGAGATCCATCACCTGGCCAAGGAACAGGGTTGCGACCTGATTGTCGTCGGCAGCCATGGTCGCCACGGTTTGGCGCTGCTGCTGGGCTCGACCGCCAACGATGTGCTGCATGGCGCGCCTTGCGATGTATTGGCAGTACACCTGGTCAAGCGCACATAAACCTAAACCTGTGGGAGCGAGCTTGCTCGCGATCGCGGTAGATCAGCAGCATTGATGCTGACTGTCACACCGCTATCGCGAGCACGCTCGCTCCCACAAGGGGATGGCGTTTCAAGTAAAAAATCCCGGCGCTCATTGCTGAACGCAGGGATTTTTCTCGACAGTGGATCAAGCGTCCAGCTCGGCCCAGCGCTCGACCAATGCATCCAGTTCGGCCTGCAGTTGCTCCAGGTGCGCGATCACCTTGGCGGTTTCGGCAGCAGGTCGCTGGTAGAACCCGGTGTCGGCCATTTCGGCTTCTACCGCTGCGACCTGCTGCTCCTTCGCGTCGATATCACCCGGCAAGGCTTCCAGTTCACGCTGCAGCTTGTAGCTGAGCTTTTTCTTCGCTGGGGCCGGGGCTGCTGCGGCAACCGGCGCGGGCTCGGCCTTGACCACGGCCGAATTCAGGTCGGCCTTGCCGGACTTGCTCTCAGTGACCCCCAGCAGACGCGGCGAGCCGCCCTGGCGCAGCCAGTCCTGATAGCCACCGACGTATTCGCGAACCAGGCCTTCGCCTTCGAACACCAGGGTACTGGTGACCACGTTGTCGAGGAATGCCCGGTCGTGACTGACCATCAGAACGGTGCCGTTGAAGGTCAGCAACACCTCTTCCAGCAATTCCAGGGTTTCCACGTCCAGGTCGTTAGTGGGCTCGTCGAGCACCAGCAGGTTCGCCGGTTTGCTGAACAACTTGGCCAGCAACAGACGAGCACGCTCACCACCCGACAACGCCTTGACCGGCGTACGGGCACGCTGGGGGCTGAACAGGAAATCACCGAGGTAGCTCAGCACATGGCGGCTCTGGCCATCGATGTCGATGAAATCGCGGCCTTCGGCCACGTTGTCGATCACGGTCTTTTCCAGGTCCAGTTGATGACGCAACTGGTCGAAGTAGGCGACGTCGATCTTCGTGCCCTCTTCCACCTTGCCGCTGGTGGGCACCAGGCCGCCGAGCATCAGCTTGAGCAGGGTGGTCTTGCCAGTACCGTTGGCACCCAGCAGGCCGATGCGATCGCCACGCTGCAGCACCATGGAAAAGTCCTTGATCAGGAACGGGCCGCCAGGGTGGGCGAAACTCACGTTCTCGAGAACCATCACCTGCTTGCCGGACTTGTCAGCGGTGTCCAACTGAATGTTGGCCTTGCCAGTACGCTCGCGACGCTCGCTGCGCTCCACGCGCAACGCCTTGAGCGCACGCACACGGCCTTCGTTGCGGGTGCGACGCGCCTTGATGCCCTGGCGAATCCAGACTTCTTCCTGGGCCAGTTTCTTATCGAACAGCGCGTTAGCGGTTTCTTCCGCTGCCAACGCCGCTTCCTTGTGCACCAGGAAGCTGGCGTAGTCGCCGTTCCAGTCGATCAGGCCGCCGCGGTCCAATTCAAGGATGCGCGTCGCCAGGTTCTGCAGGAAGGAACGGTCGTGGGTGATGAACAGCACCGCCCCCTGGAAGTCCTTCAGGGCTTCTTCAAGCCAGGCGATGGCGCCGATGTCCAGGTGGTTGGTCGGTTCGTCGAGCAGCAGCAGGTCTGGCTCGGAGACCAGGGCCTGGGCCAGCAGGACGCGGCGACGCCAACCGCCGGACAACTCGGCGAGGGTCTTGTCGGCCGGCAATTGCAGGCGGCTCAGGGTGCTGTCGACCAGCTGCTGCAGACGCCAGCCGTCTCGGGCCTCAAGGTCGTGCTGCACGTGCATCAACTTGTCCAGGTCGGCATCGGTGACGATGTTCTGGCTCAGGTGGTGATACTCGGCCAACAGCGCGCCGACACCGTCCAGGCCTTCGGCGACCACATCGAACACGGTCCGCTCGTCGGCCACCGGCAGTTCCTGGGGCAATTCGCCGATTTTCAGGCCTGGCGCACGCCAGACCGAGCCGTCGTCGGGCTTCTGATCGCCCTTGACCAGCTTCATCATGCTGGACTTGCCAGTGCCGTTTCGGCCGATGATGCACACCCGCTCACCACGGGCGATCTGCCAGGACACCTTGTCCAACAACGGCATAGCGCCGAAAGCAAGGGACACATCGCTGAATTTGAGCAGGGTCATGAGCTTCTCCAAAAACCGGGCGCGCATTCTACCTGAGATGAGGCCTCAAGGGTCCGCCAATTTCGCCACTGAAGCACTCTGCATAACAAATGTTGCGAACTTGCACCGACGGCCCCGCAAAGCTTTCGCCGGCTGCTGGCAAAAGGCTAAGCTACAGACAGTTACCCTGGGTTAACCCTTGGGCTTGTCATGTTTTTTTCTGCCCGGATGTCTCATGCGCAGTCGCCTTTTCAGTGTTTTATCGTGTCTTTTTGTATGTGCCACTGCCGTTCAATCCGCTCAGGCGGTGGATATCTCCACTCAGCGCCAATACTACGACGAGGCCAAGCGTGCCTTGGCCAAGGGTGATTCCGGCCCTTACTTTCGCTACAGCCAGGCTCTTCGCGATTACCCGCTGGAGCCGTACCTGGCCTACGACGAACTGACCGCTCGCCTCAAGAGCGCCAGCAACGCCGAAATCGAGAAGTTCCTCGCCGAGCACGGCGACCTGCCCCAGGCCAACTGGATGAAGCTGCGCTGGCTGCGTTGGCTGACCGAGCGCGGCGACTGGGAAACCTTCGTCAAGTATTACGACCCCAAGCTCAATTTCACCGAACTGGATTGCCTCAACGCTCAGTACCAACTCAGCCATGGCCTGAAGGCCGAGGGCTATGCCAACACCGAAAAGCTGTGGCTCACCGGCAAGTCCCAGCCCCAGGCATGCGATGCGTTGTTCGGCCTGTGGGCATCCCAGGGCCAGTTGACCGAGCAGAAGCGCTGGGAGCGCGCCAAGCTGGCCGCCCAGGCACGCAACTACCCGCTGGCCAACAGCCTGGTCAGCGGCCTGACCACCCTCGCTCCCCGTGGCAACTTGCTGGTGGACGTGGCGCAAAAGCCCGAGTTGCTCAACCAGCCCTCGCGCTTCGTTCCAGCCGATGAACCGATGTCCGATATCGTCAGTCTCGGCCTGCGTCGCCTGGCCCGCCAGGACCCGGAAAAAGCCATGGCGCTGCTGGATGGCTACGCCAGCACCATGCATTTTTCCCGGGATGAAAAAGTCGCAATCGCCCGCGAGATCGGTCTGACCCTGGCCAAGCGCTTCGACAGCCGCGCCCTGGACGTGATGACGAAATACGACCCGGAGTTGCGCGATGACACCGTTTCGGAATGGCGCTTGCGCCTGCTGTTGCGCCTCGCTCGCTGGGACGATGCCTATCAGTTGACCCGTCGCCTGCCCGAGTCGCTGTCCAGCACCAACCGCTGGCGGTACTGGCAAGCCCGCACGCTGGAACTGGCGCAGCCGCAGAACCCGGAAGCCCTGACGCTCTACAAGCACCTGGCCCGTGAGCGGGACTTCTATGGCTTCCTGGCCGCCGACCGATCCCAATCGCCGTATTCGCTCGTCAACAAGCCACTGGTGATGAGCCAGGCGTTGATCAACAAGGTACGCAACACGCCTGGCGTGCGTCGGGCGCTGGAGTTTCATGCCCGTGGCGACATCGTCGATGGACGCCGTGAGTGGTATCACGTCAGCCGTCATTTCAACCGGGACGAAATGGTCGCCCAGGCGAAACTGGCTTACGACCTGAAATGGTATTTCCCGGCCATCCGCACCATCAGCCAGGCCAAGTACTGGGACGACCTGGACATCCGTTTCCCGATGGCCCACCGCGAGACCCTGGTGCGCGAAGCCAAGATCCGCGGCTTGCATCCAAGTTGGGCGTTCGCCATTACCCGCCAGGAAAGTGCGTTCATGGATGATGCCCGCTCCAGCGTCGGCGCTGCCGGCCTGATGCAACTGATGCCTGGCACCGCCAAGGAAACCGCGCGCAAATTCAGCATTCCCCTGGCCTCGCCCCAACAAGTATTGAACCCGGACAAGAACATCCAGTTGGGTGCGGCCTACCTGAGCCAGGTTCATAGCCAGTTCAACGGCAACCGCGTCCTGGCTTCGGCGGCCTACAACGCCGGTCCCGGTCGCGTGCGCCAATGGCTGCGCGGCGCCGATCACTTGAGCTTCGACGTCTGGGTCGAGAGCATCCCGTTCGACGAAACCCGCCAATACGTGCAGAACGTGTTGTCTTATTCGGTGATCTACGGGCAGAAGCTCAACTCGCCGCAACCGCTGGTGGACTGGCATGAGCGGTATTTCGACGATCAGTGATTAACACGCCCACAAAGCGTCTTCTTTGTGGGAGCGAGCTTGCTCGCGATGGCGTCGGCACCTGCAACATGAATGCAAGCTGACTCACCGCTATCGCGAGCAAGCTCGCTCCCACAGGCTCTGCATCAAACACAGCACGCGGTATCAGTCGGTTGCCGCCTCCGCCCCCACATTGAACTGCAACGCCGCCAATCGCGCATACAGCGCATTGCTGGCGACAAGCTCCTGGTGAGTGCCCACGGCAACCACCTTGCCCTGGTCCATCACCGCGATCCGATCGGCGTTTTTCACCGTGGCCAGGCGATGGGCGATCACCAGCGTCGTGCGGTTTTTCATCAGGCTGGGCAAGGCTTGCTGGATCAGGTGCTCGCTTTGCGCATCGAGGGCACTGGTGGCTTCGTCCAGCAGCAGGATAGGGGCATCCACGAGCAACGCTCGGGCGATGGCCAGGCGTTGGCGCTGGCCGCCGGATAACCCGAGGCCGCCGTCGCCCAGGTGCGTCTGGTAGCCGTCGGGCATTTTTTCGATGAAGTCGTGGGCGTGGGCGATCTGCGCGGCCTCGCGCACCTGCTCCGACGTCGCCTCCGGGTTGCCATAGCGGATGTTCTCTTCGACCGTGCCGAAAAACAGCGCCGGGCTTTGTGAAACCAGGGCGAAATGCCGGCGCAGGTCCAGCGGATCGAGCCGAGTCAACGGCACATCGTCGATCAGGATCTGCCCTTGCACGGGATCATAGAAACGCAGCAGCAAATCGTAGACCGTCGACTTGCCCGCGCCGGAAGGCCCGACCAGGGCCAGGGTCTCACCGGCCTTGATACTCAGGTCGAGGCCGTCGACCGCATAACTGTCCGGCCGGGACGGATAGGAGAAACGCACGCCTTCGAGACGCAAATCGCCGCGGACCCGCGCCGGCAAGGTCACAAGGCCTGAAGCCGGCGGCTGGATGATGTTTTCCGAACGCAGCAGCTCGGCAATGCGCTCTGCCGCACCGGCTGCCCGCTGCAACTCGCCAATCACTTCGCTCAGGGTCCCGAAGGCACTGCCGACGATCAGGCTGTAGAACACGAACGCCGCCAGCTCACCACCGGAAATCCGTCCGGCGATCACATCCATGCCACCGACCCAGAGCATCACCCCCACCGCCCCCAGCACCAGCACGATCACCAGGGTGATCAACCAGGCCCGCTGGACAATGCGCTTGCGAGCGGTGTCGAAGGCCTGCTCCACCGTCACGGAAAAACGTTGTTCGTCCTGGACCTGATGGTTGTAGGCCTGCACGGTCTTGATCTGGCCGAGGGTTTCGGAGACATAGCTGCCTACGTCGGCAACGCGGTCCTGGCTCTGGCGCGACAAGCTGCGCACTCGACGCCCGAAGAGCAGGATCGGCACCAATACCAGCGGCAGGGCAATCACCACGATGCTGGTCAGCTTGGGATTGGTGATGAACAGCAGCACGATGCCGCCCACCACCATCAAGACATTGCGCAAAAACAACGACAGCGACGAACCGATCACCGATTGCAGCAGGGTCGTATCAGTAGTCAACCGTGACTGGATTTCCGAACTGCGGTTGTTTTCGTAGAAACCCGGGTGCAAGTACACCAGATGGTTGAAGACCTGCCGCCGGATATCCGCCACCACCCGTTCGCCGATCCACGACACCAGGTAGAAACGGGCAAAGGTACCGATCGCCAACCCCACCACCAGCATCATGAACAGGCCGATGGATTGATTGAGCAGGTGCGGTGAGCGGGTCATGAAGCCCTGGTCCACCAGCAGGCGGATGCCTTGACCCATGGACAAGGTAATGCCGGCGGTGACAATCAACGCCAGCAAAGCGCCGGCGACCTGTTTGCGATAAGGGGCGATGAAGCCGCTGGCCAGGCGTATGGCACGGCGATGTCGGGAAGAAAGCATCAAAGGCGTCCGATAATGCAGCAGGAAAAAGGCCAGCTCGCGACGCCGAAACGCAGCGGAACCAAGTTGAATCGCAATGAGTCAGGTTAAATATGACCACTATGACTAGCGGCTAGATGTTATCGGTCTAAAGTCTGGCTGGAAACGCAACTGTGTTTCTGATTGAGTGGAGGTGTCGCCATGAACCTACAAGGAGTGTCATGGCTCGGTCACCTGGCGACATTAAAGTAGGCACACAACCTGATGAGGAGACAGGCCATGTCCTTGCAACACAGCAGCGACGACAAGATTCAAGTAATCCGCACGCAACCGGACCAGTCTCTGGGCTGCTCGTTCATCGACGCCCAAGGGCGCGAGGTACCGATCACCGAAGACATGATCCAGAAAGCCTGCAGCGAGCTGGAAAAACGACTGGTCAAGCCTGCCGAACAAAAGTGATACAGCCCGTCTTCAATTGGACCCGACGTTGATGTCGGGTTTTTTATGCCTGCCAGAAAGATTGTGGGAGCAAGGCTTGCCCGCGATGCAGGCACCTCGGTCCCCTGACCGCGTCATCGTTCATCGCGAGCAAGCTTTGCTCCCACAACCCAGTGCCGTCACAATCTGTTGCAAAGCCGCCGACTGCCCTTCGATACGAACCTTCAAGCTGTCGATCTCCCGCCGTGGCGGATAATGCTTGCGCAAGGCATCGAAGGCACGGCGTTGCTCGTCGACGGTGCCCACCAGGCTGCGGCGAAAATCCGCATCGTCGCGACGGGGGTCGTACACGCTCCGGCACAACGCCGCCAAGGCCCAGGCCGGGTCGGTTTCGGCATCCAGGGTGATGCCACCCAGCCACGGCCGAGGCAACAGGTCGCCGAGGCTGACTTCAACCGGTCGTTCCAGGAACGCGCACAAGGCCTGGTAGATCTGGGCCGTGCCACGCTGGCGACCATCGAGGCTGTAACCGGCAATGTGTGGAGTGGCGATCACGCACAAATCGGCCAGGTCCACATCCACGGTGGGCTCCTGCTCCCAGACATCCAGCACCGCCTGCAGGTCTTCGCGCTCCAGCAACACCTCGCGCAGCGCGGCGTTATCGATCACCGGCCCTCGAGCCGCATTGATCAGCCAGGTCCCGGGCTTGAGCTGGTTCAGGCGCGTTTCGTCGAACAGGTGCCAGGTCGGTTGCTCGCCGTCGCGGGTCAACGGGGTGTGCAGGCTGATCACATCGCACTGCTCGATGATCTGCTCCAGGCTCACATAGTCGCCGCCCTCGGCGGCCTGACGCGGTGGATCGCAGACTTTCACGGCCCAGCCCAGCCCCTTGAGCACCTCGATCAACCGTCCGCCCACCTGGCCTGCACCGACCACGCCGAAGGTCCGCTGTTCCAGCGCCGCACCTTCGATTTCTGCCAGGGTCATCAGGCTGCCCAGCACATAGTCCACCACGCCACGGGCATTGCAGCCGGGTGCACTGGCCCAGCGGATCCCCGCCTCGGCAAGATAATCCAGGTCCAGGTGATCGGTGCCGATGGTGCAAGTGCCGACAAAGCGTACCTTGCTGCCTTCCAGCAGGGCCCGATTGACCTGGCTGACCGAACGCACCAGCAATACATCGGCGTGCTCGACCATCGTCCGGTCGATCCCCCGGCCCGGTACCCGGCGGATTTCGCCGAACCCTTGGAAGAACGCATCAAGCAGGGGGATGTTTTCGTCGGCGACGATCAGCATGGCAGAGCTCCTTTGGCGGGATGGGCAGTGTAGGCGTTCCTCGCCTCAATGGGCCAGCGCATTACTTCAGTGAACGATGGTGTGGCGAGGGAGCTTGCTCCCGCTCGGGTGCGCAGCAGCCGCCAGTCTCCTTGGGCCTGCTGCGCAGTCCAGCGGGAGCAAGCTCCCTCGCCACGGGTAAAAGCTGGAACGCTTACAAATCCACAACACAGGTTTTTTCCTGACCACCGCGTCAAAGCGTAGAATTCGCCGCCTCGCGCTTAACCCTTTCGGACGCTTGCCCTGTGAATCCTGTCATCGACACCCCCGCTCCCCTCTCCCGCCCGGCCCGGGTACGCCTGGAATTCAAGACGCTGCTGGCCCTGGCCTTGCCGATCATGGTGGCGCAACTGGCGACCACCGCCATGGGCTTCGTCGATGCGGTGATGGCCGGTCGGGTCGGTCCACGGGACCTGGCGGCCGTGGCCCTGGGCAACTCGATCTGGGTGCCGGTGTTCCTGTTGATGACTGGCACCCTGCTGGCGACCACCCCGAAAGTTGCCCAGCGCTTCGGTGCCGGTACGTTCGACGAGATCGGGCCGCTGGTACGCCAGGCGCTGTGGCTGGCGCTGGTGGTGGGGTTGATCGCGACACTGGCGCTGTTCAGCGCCGAGCCGATCCTGCACATCATGAAAGTCGATCCCGAATTGATCGGCCCGTGCATGGAATACCTGCGGGGCATCGGCACGGGCCTGCCGGCCGTGGCGCTGTATCACGTACTGCGCTGCTTCAGCGACGGCCTGGGTCGCACGCGACCGGCGATGGTGCTGGGGCTGTGCGGACTGGCGCTGAACATTCCGCTCAATTACATCTTCATCTATGGGCACCTGGGCGTGCCCGCCATGGGCGGCGTCGGTTGCGGCTGGGCCACGGCCATCGTGATGTGGGTCATGGCCCTGGGCATGGCCGGTTGGGCGCGCTGGGCACCGGCCTATCAGTCGAGCCGGTTGTTCAGCCGTTTCGACTGGCCGCAATGGGCGGTCATCAAGCGCCTGCTGGGCATCGGCTTGCCGATCGGCATTGCGGTGTTCGCCGAGTCGAGTATTTTCGCGGTGATCGCCCTGCTGATCGGCAGCCTCGGCGCCACCGTGGTGGCCGGGCACCAGATCGCGCTGAACTTCAGTTCCCTGGTGTTCATGATCCCCTACTCCCTGGGCATGGCCGTCACCGTGCGGGTCGGCCAGGCCCTGGGACGGCAGCAGCCTCGCGAAGCGCGCTTCGCCGCCGGGGTGGGCATGGGCACCGCGCTGGCCTACGCTTGCCTCTCGGCGAGCCTGATGTTCGCGCTGCGCGGGCCTATCGCGGCGATCTATACCGCCGACCCGGTGGTGATCGAAGTGGCGTCGATGCTGATCGTCTATGCGGCGCTGTTTCAGTTTTCCGATGCGATCCAGGTCACGGCGGCAGGCGCATTGCGCGGCTACCAGGACACCCGGGTGACGATGATCCTGACCCTGTTCGCCTATTGGGGCATCGGCCTGCCGGTGGGTTACGCCCTGGGCCTGACCGACTGGCTCGGCGCGGCCAGCGGTCCGAGCGGGTTGTGGCAAGGCCTGATCGTGGGCTTGAGCTGCGCGGCACTGATGCTGTCGATCCGTCTGGCACGTAGCGCGCGCAAGCAGATCCGCCTCAGCCGCTCGACGGGTTAAGCGAGTTTCTTGCGGATCCAATAGAGGTAGGTGCCTGCCTCTTCCTGCTGGGCCACCAGTTCGTGGTCCAGGAACACGCAAAACTTGGGGATATCGCGGCGGGTCGAGGGGTCGGTGGCGATGACTTTCAGCAGGCCACCGGGGGCCAGGTCGCGAATGTGCTGGTGCAGCATCATCACCGGTTCCGGGCAATTGAGGCCGGTGGCATCCAGCGTGCCGTCGACCGGCGTGTCGTTCATTTCACTCATGTTCTACTCCTGAAACTGGCCGGCATTGTCGCGCAATGTCGGTTCTGAGCAAAGCCTGCGGGCTAGCAAACATGCGAAAGCAACACCGTGGGAGCAAGGCTTGCCCGCGATGCAGGCACCTCGGTCTCCTAACCGCGTCATCGTTCATCGCGAGCAAGCTTTGCTCCCACGGGGCTTCTTCGTGTCCAACCGCCGCAGATGGCAGGTCACTTCCTCACGGTCGTGATACAGCTGCTTGCAACCGATCTCGACCTTGATGCCCCGGGCCTTGAAACCCTCGGCGATGCGTTCGAGCAGGCGCTTCACCTCGGCATAACGCTGTTTCATCGGCAGCTTGAGGTTGACCACGGCCTCGCGGCAATGGCCCTCGCCAATCCACTCTTCCAGCATCGCCGCGTTGCGCGCAGGCTTTTCGACGATGTCGCAGACCATCCAGTCCACCGGCTGCTTGGGCTTGAACGTGAAGCCGTCCGCCATCAGGTGCTGCACCAGGCCAGTGTCCATCAGGCTTTCGGCCATCGGGCCGTTGTCGATGGCCGTCACCAGCATCCCACGGTTGACCAATTGCCAGGTCCAGCCGCCTGGCGCGGCACCGAGGTCCACGCCGGTCATGTCACTGTGCAGGCGCTCGTCCCACTGCTCCCGAGGGATGAAATGGTGCCAGGCCTCTTCGAGCTTGAGTGTGGAGCGACTCGGCGCTTCCCGGGGGAACTTCAGGCGCGGGATGCCCATTGGCCACATCGCCGAATTATCCGCGTCCGCCAGGCCCAGGAACACTTCGCGGCCACTCTTGAACGTCAGCAGCAGGCGCGGCTTGTGCGGGTCGTCCACCAGCTTGCCGGCCCCGCTCAGCGCTTTGCGCAACGGGCCTTCGAATTTCTTGCAGAAGTTCGACAGCTCCTTGCCGTCATTGGTGTCGACCACCTCCAGCCACAGGCTGCCGCAGGTCGGGAACGCCGACATGTGAGCCAGGATCACGCTGATACGGTCGGTTTCCGGCAATTCAATGAACGTGCCCCGCGCCCACTGGCGTGGAAAAATCAGCTCGGCAAAACGCTGCCCGCGCATCAGCCGCTCGGCGCCGTCCTCTTCGGTACAGACAAATTCGGCGCAGGCACTGGCCGGTTTGGCCTTGGCGTAGCCGGCCACGTTGAGCCGGGCCGCGTGTTCGGCGATCTCGGAACAGACCTCGCCTTCGAAGCCTGGCCGGCAGTGCATAAAAAGCGTGTTCATTGAAACTCCGTAGCAAAGCCTGTCACGAAAACCGCCGCATGATAGCGGAGTTCGGAACCCCGAACCTGCCTATAGAGTCCAGTGATTAGTCATACGCTCAAAACAGGGCTAGGTTAAAGGCTCTGTCCGTCCCCCTCCGTCCGTAGCCGTGCGGACTCAAAGGAGTGATTTCAATGCCGTCCCTCGATAGCCTGAAAACCCTTAAGACACTGCAAGTCGACGCCAGGACCTACCACTACTTCAGCCTGCCGGATGCCGCCCGAAGCCTGGGTGACCTGGACAAGCTGCCCATGTCCTTGAAGGTGCTGCTGGAAAACCTGTTGCGCTGGGAAGATGAAAAAACCGTCACCGGCGCCGACCTCAAGGCCCTGGCCGGGTGGCTCAAGGAGCGTCGCTCCGACCGCGAGATTCAATACCGCCCGGCACGGGTACTGATGCAGGATTTCACCGGCGTCCCCGCCGTGGTCGATCTGGCCGCCATGCGCGCCGCCGTGGAAAAGGCCGGCGGCGATCCCCAGCGGATCAACCCGCTGTCACCGGTGGACCTGGTGATCGACCACTCGGTGATGGTGGACAAGTTCGCCAGCAGCCAGGCGTTCGAGCAGAACGTCGACATCGAAATGCAGCGCAACGGCGAACGCTACGCCTTCCTGCGCTGGGGCCAGAGCGCCTTTGACAACTTCAGCGTGGTACCGCCGGGCACCGGCATCTGCCACCAGGTCAACCTCGAATACCTGGGCCGCACCGTGTGGACCAAAGAAGAAGACGGCCGCACCTACGCCTTCCCCGATACCCTGGTGGGCACCGACTCCCACACCACCATGATCAACGGCCTCGGCGTACTGGGCTGGGGCGTCGGCGGGATCGAGGCGGAAGCGGCCATGCTCGGCCAACCGGTGTCGATGCTGATTCCCGAGGTCATCGGTTTCAAACTCATCGGCAAGCTGCGCGAAGGCATCACCGCCACTGACCTGGTGCTGACCGTCACGCAGATGCTGCGCAAGAAAGGTGTAGTGGGCAAATTCGTCGAGTTCTATGGCGACGGTTTGGCCGACCTGCCCCTGGCCGACCGCGCCACCATCGCCAACATGGCTCCGGAATACGGCGCCACCTGCGGTTTCTTCCCGGTGGACGAGGTGACCCTGGACTACCTGCGCCTGTCCGGGCGTCCGGCCGAAACCGTGAAGCTGGTGGAAGCCTATTGCAAGGCCCAGGGCCTGTGGCGCCTGCCCGGCCAGGAGCCGGTCTTCACCGACACCCTGGAGCTGGACATGGGCAGCGTCGAGGCCAGTCTCGCCGGGCCAAAACGCCCTCAGGACCGGGTTTCGCTGCCGAATGTCGGCCAGGCTTTCAGCGACTTCCTGGGGTTGCAGGTCAAACCCACCAGTAAAGAAGAAGGCCGCCTGGAAAGTGAAGGCGGCGGTGGCGTCGCGGTGGGCAATGCCGACCAGGTGGGCGAAGCCGAGTACGAATTCGAAGGCCACACCCATCGCCTGAAAAACGGCGCGGTGGTGATTGCCGCCATCACCTCGTGCACCAACACCTCCAACCCCAGCGTGATGATGGCCGCCGGGCTGCTGGCGAAAAAAGCCGTGGAAAAAGGCCTGGTCCGCAAGCCTTGGGTCAAGAGCTCCCTGGCGCCGGGCTCCAAGGTGGTCACCGATTACTACAACGCGGCCGGCCTGACCGAGTACCTGGATAAACTCGGTTTCGACTTGGTGGGCTATGGTTGCACGACCTGTATCGGCAACTCCGGGCCGTTGCCGGACCCCATCGAGAAAGCCATCCAGAAAGCCGACCTGACCGTGGCCTCGGTCTTGTCGGGCAACCGCAACTTCGAAGGCCGGGTGCATCCCCTGGTGAAGACCAACTGGTTGGCCTCACCGCCGCTGGTGGTCGCCTATGCCCTGGCCGGCACGGTGCGCATCGACATCAGCAGCGAGCCGCTGGGCAACGACCGGGACGGCAAGCCGGTGTACCTGCGGGACATCTGGCCCAGCAGCCAGGAAGTGGCCGCCGCCGTGGCCCAGGTCAACACCAGCATGTTCCACAAGGAATACGCCGCCGTGTTTGCCGGTGACGAGCAATGGCAGGCCATCGAAGTGCCGCAAGCGGCGACTTACGTCTGGCAGGATGACTCGACCTACATCCAGCATCCACCGTTCTTCGACGACATCGGCGGGCCGCCACCGGCCGTCAGGAACGTCGAGGGCGCCCGGGTCCTGGCCCTGCTGGGCGACTCGGTGACCACCGACCACATCTCCCCGGCCGGTAACATCAAGGCCGACAGCCCGGCCGGTCGCTACCTGCGCGAACAAGGCGTGGAGCCACGGGACTTCAACTCCTACGGTTCCAGACGCGGCAACCATCAAGTCATGATGCGCGGCACCTTCGCCAATATCCGCATCCGCAACGAAATGCTCGACGGTGAAGAAGGCGGCAACACAATCTACATCCCCAGTGGCGAACGAATGCCGATCTACGATGCCGCCATGCTCTACCAGGCCACGGACACGCCCCTGGTGGTGATCGCCGGCCAGGAATATGGCACGGGCTCGAGCCGGGACTGGGCGGCCAAGGGCACCAACCTGCTGGGGGTCAAGGCGGTGATCGCCGAAAGCTTCGAGCGCATCCATCGCTCCAACCTGGTGGGCATGGGCGTGCTGCCGCTGCAGTTCAAGCTCGACCAGAATCGCAAGAGCCTGAACCTCACGGGCAGGGAAACCCTGGACATCCTCGGGCTCAATGACGTCGAACTGACGCCGCGCATGAACCTGCCCCTGGTCATCACCCGGGAGGATGGCCGCCAGGAGCGAATCGAAGTGTTGTGTCGGATCGATACCTTGAATGAAGTGGAATACTTCAAGGCGGGCGGGATTCTTCACTATGTGTTGCGGCAATTGATTGCAGGTTGAAGCACGCCCCCGTGGGAGCCGAGCTTGCTCGCGATAGCGGTGGATCAGCCGGCATCTGTGCTGAATGTTCCGCCATCATCGCGAGCAAGCTCGCTCC
>NZ_JACNDD010000092.1:0-27107 GCF_017351395.1 Pseudomonas sp. FW305-28 | reverse complement strand
GATAGCGGCCTGTTCCCACCCGGCCTGCCGCCATGCTGCTTCCCGCCCTCGACTGGCATCCCCAACCCCGCCTCGAACCCCTTCACCTGGACTGGCTTGCCCGTGCCGGTGTCGAAGTGGCGGTGTTGCGCCTGGACCGGATCGATCCGCTGATCAGCGGCAACAAGTGGTTCAAGCTGGTCCATCATCTGCGTGCCGCCCATGAGGCCGGTGCCGAAGGGATCATGAGCCTGGGCGGTGCCTATTCCAACCATTTGCATGCGCTGGCGGCGGCGGGCAAGCGCTTCGGCTTTCCCACGGCCGGGCTGTTGCGCGGTCATCCCCAGGACACGCCGACGGTGCGTGACCTGAAAGCGTTTGGCATGGACCTGCACTGGTTGGGTTATGGCGGATACCGAGAGCGGCACGCAGCGGATTTCTGGGGACCGTGGCAGCTTCGCTATCCACATTTGCATCCGGTGCCCGAGGGCGGTTCGGGATTGCCTGGGGCGCAAGGTTGCATGACGTGGGTGGCCAGTGTCCGTGAACAACTGGCGGCGCTGGGATGGGCGGATTATCACGGTTGGTGGTTGGCTTGCGGTACTGGAACATCGCTGGCCGGACTGGTGCTGGCCGAAGCGGGCGCGCGCCCGGTCTACGGCGTGCTGGCCGTGCCGCCGGACCATGGCGTGGCCCGGCAGGTCGAGCGCATCGTGGGGGAAGCGGGGCTTTCCAGCCCGCGTCATGAGTTGTTCGACGGCAGTCGTGGCGGTTTCGCCCGGGTCGATGCCGAGCTCACGGCCTTCATCGAAACCACGACGGCCATCGAACTGGAGCCGTTGTACACCGGCAAGGCCTTGATGGTGCTCAAGGCGCGGGTCGAGGCGGGAGGCTTTGCCCCCGGCACGCGCCTGGTCTTTGTCCACACCGGCGGTTTGCAAGGCCGCCGAGGGTTCGATTGACGGTCGATCAGCCGCGTTTGGGCATCATCCGCAGCAGCGTGTTGTCCCGTACCACGTAGTGGTGATACAGCCCCGCCAAGGCATGCAGGCCAATCAACCAATAGCCGATGGTGCCGCCCAGCACGTGCCAGCCTTCCAGTTGCTTGGCGAACTCCTTGTCTTGATCGATGAGCAACGGCAGATCGAAACCGTAGAACATCACCTGGTGCCCTTCGGCGCTGGTGATCAGCCAGCCCAGCAGCGGCATGGCGATCATGAACAGGTACAGTGCCCAGTGCATCAGGCGGGCGAGGATGGTTTGCCAGGCAGGCGATGCCGGGAAAATCGCCGGTGCCTTGCCCATGCTGCGGGCGAACAGGCGCAGCCAGACCAACACGAACACCGTCAGGCCGAGCATGAAATGCGCTTCCTTGATCAATGTCCGGCCGCCGCTGCCCTTGGGAAAAATTCCCCGCAACTCAATGCAGGCATAAACCACGGCCAGCAGGACCAGCATCAGCCAATGCAAGGTTACCGTGACGGTACTGTAGCGGCTTTCCGAGTTTTTCCAGGGCATTGCGGGTATCTCCAACAATCAGGGCAGAGCGCCGTCTAGCGCGGCGTGTCTTTACTGTAAGCCCGTTTCGCTGGGTTTGCATGAGCCAGATCAGGTTTGCTGGCAAGAATCCAAAGGGCAGGATCAGGGTGTGAAGTCTGGCGGGTTCAGCAGCCAGTCCAACAGCAGCCCGGCATCGTGATTGCCACGGGACGGTTTCGGTGGGGCGGCGGCGTGTCCTGCGCCGGTATCGACAGCCCCTGGGCACAGCACCGGTCGGTCGGGGTCGCCATCGAGAAAGCTCACCAGCACTTCGCTGCCGGCCATCAGGGGAGGGCTGTCGCCCAGCGTCAGTCGCGACACGGGCAGCGTGATGCCTTCCTGGTCCGGCGCCCAGAGGCTGACACTCACGTGGCCGCGCTCATCGAATGGGGCCGGCTGGCCGGTGCGGCCGAGTACATGAGCCAGGTGATACCCGGGAATGCACGGTTTGGGATGCTTGAGGGCCGGCCTGAACACGGTGGACCAGGGGATGGCGGTGAAGCGGTTGCGGTAGTCACGGGCCGACGGTGTGGTGGGCAGGTCCGGTTCAAGGATCGAAAACTGCCGCCCGCGATGCTGGACCTCGGTGATCAGCCATTGATCGTTGAAGGTGGAAACCGGGTGTTCGCAGATCTGCACGATGTCGCCGCCGTGCAGGGCCGATTGATCACTGTGGCCATGGATTTCCCGTTGCCGACAGCGCAACCGTTCCAGATGGCGGCGTCCGGCCTGGTAACGGTGAGTCAAGGCCGGGTCGCGGTGCATGGCCTCATGGTCGATCTGTTCGAGGGGTTGATTCGCCGCCGGGGCCTCGGTTTCGGTCTCGGCCCGGTCACGGAACCCGACAGGCACGCCAGGTACCATCGCGTGGTGGCGCAAATACAAGCGCTTGATGGCCGGTATCGAGTTGTCGTTCGGGCGCAGGGGCAGCTCGATGGCGCGCGCGGGGAAACTCTTCGGGTCTTCGGCAAACACCAGGACGTGGCCCTGGGGAGTGTGTTCGAAGTGGTAATGAATGCCTTCTTCCTCACACAGCCGTTGCAGGAGGGCCAGGTCGCTTTCGTCGTACTGGATGCAGAATGGGCGACACGGATACTGCCCATGGGGCAGCTCGAAACGGTAACTGTCGGCGGGTAGAGCGTTGTCTTCCAGCAGGCGTTGCAGCAGTTGCACCACGCTGAGCCGATGGAAAACCCGGCGCCGCGGGCCTTGTTCCAATCGCAGCAGGTAGGGCACCAACGTCAAGCGGTAGCCGATGCGCCGCGGTGCCGAGGCACTCAGGCTGACGCTGTGGACAATCCCATGGATGCCCGACTCGCCGTCCAGGCGCAGGAACGCCGGATGCCCCAACAGCAGGTCGGGGTTTATCGGTGGGGCCAGGCCGATCAGTTCGAGGTCAAAGCGGTACGGCTGGTTGAGGGCTTCGCGGCCATTGAAGCGCAAGACTTGCAGCTGCAAGTCGTTTTGCGTGAGCGTCAGGCTGAAGGGACTTTCCGTGTCGTTGCGCATCGCGCCTCCTACTGGCAGGGACAGAGGCCCAGAGGGTACGAAACCACGGGGGGGAACGGTGCTTGCGAGCCGCTATTTCAGAAAAGCCCTACAACACACTGTGAAAATGTCGATCCGGCACGGTGAATTTTTTGGTCGATCAGCCGGTTTAGGCCGTATAAACTTGCGCCACAGCGCCGGCCGGCAGATGTCTCGGCGCGTCAGACAAGAGAGTGAGTAATGGGCGCACAGTGGAAGGTTAAACACAAAGAAGCGGCTGCCAACGCCAAGGGCAAGATCTTCGGCAAACTGGTGAAGGAAATCACCATTGCCGCGCGCAACGGTTCTGATACCGCGACCAACGCGCACTTGCGTCTGGTGGTCGAGCAGGCGAAGAAGGCCTCGATGCCCCGCGAGACCCTGGAACGTGCGATCAAGAAAGGTTCCGGCCAGCTCGGTGAAACCGTGCAATACCACCGCGTCACCTACGAAGGGTTCGCGCCGCACCAGGTGCCGCTGATTGTTGAATGCGTGACCGATAACATCAACCGTACCGTCGCTGAAATTCGCGTCGCGTTCCGCAAGGGCCAACTGGGCGCCTCGGGTTCGGTGGCGTGGGACTTCAACCATGTCGGCATGATCGAAGCCGCGCCGGACAGCCCGGACGCCGATCCGGAAATGGCCGCCATCGAGGCCGGTGCCCAGGATTTCGAGCCGGGCGAAGACGGCGCGACGTTGTTCCTCACCGATCCTGCCGACCTCGATGCCGTGCAGAAGGCGTTGCCGGAGCAGGGCTTCACCGTGTTGTCGGCCAAGCTGGGCTACCAGCCGAAGAACCCGGTCAGCGGCTTGACCGACGAGCAGATGGCTGAAGTCGAAGCCTTCCTCGAAGGCCTCGACAACCATGATGACGTGCAGGACATGTTTGTCGGGTTGGCGGGTTAAGCACTACCCCCTGTGGCGAGGGGATTTATCCTTGGGTGCGGTTCACTCTGTGGGAGCAAGGCTTGCCCGCGATGCGCAGATCTCGTTTTTTCAGAGACCGCGCCGTCTTCATCGCGGGCAAGCCTTGCTCCCACAGATAAATCCCCTCGTCACAATAAGTCGTGTGTTTGTTAGTTTGGGGTGCTGGTTTAGTCGATGTGTTTGAACTCGCTGAGCAACCTTTCAATCTCATCAAAACCCGGCCGTGCCAGCACGTCTGGCTGACAGCAGCGTGCCTGCAGCTCCTGCAACGTTGCCAACTCCACGGCACTGGACGCCGGTTCGATCCGCGCCAGCAATTCCCCCAGCAAGATTGCGAAGGCCCGCACCTCGATGCGTTGCAGTGCGCGGGTTTGCACGGTGTCGGCCGTGGCGTGGAACGACGCCGCGCCAAAGTCCCCCAGCCGGCAATCGCCCTGGTCATTGCAGAGGATATTGTGCCCGTACAGATCCCCATGGGTGATGCCCTGGCGGTGCAGGTGCGCCGCCACCGAGGCGATGCCGTGGGCGATGCGCAAGGCCACCGGGGCGCTCAGGCGCAGTTCATCGGCATACACGTCGCGGGTGCATGACGCCAGGCTCGGCAGCCCGGCGAGGTTGCGATAGCTGGGTTCGATCAGTGCCATGATCAGCCCGGCCTGTTGCTCGGGGTGCCCGGCGACCTGACCCAACACGTCAATCAGGTTCGGGTGTCGACCGGCGGTGATGCAGGCATGCATTTCATGCAGGGGTGAGCCGTCGCTGGTCATCTGGCCTTTGTACAGCTTCACCGCGACGTTTCGCGCCACCTGGCCGGGCGCCTGCCAGAGCGCTTGGTGAATCACTCCGGAGGCGCCTTCGCCCAATTGTCGTTGCAACGTCAGTTGCGACCAGTCGATGGGGGTCGTGGTGTTCAAGGCTGCGGCATCGGCCTGGGTTTCCAGTGGGTTGCCGGCGTAGGCCAGCCAACTGAGGCTCGGCAGCTCCAGCAACCATTGCGGCAGCTCGGTCAGTTGGTTGGCGGCGATGCGCAGCAGTTCCAGGCGATGACACTGGCCCAGACTCGCCGGTAACTGCTGCAAACGGTTGCCGGCCAGCATCAGTTTTTGCAGGTGTGGGCGTTGGCCCAGCTCGTCCGGCAAGTGGCTGACGTCGTTGTCGGTCAGGATCAGCCAGCGCAGCTGTGGTGGCAGCGCGGCGCCCGTGACGCGGGTGATGCGGTTGGCCTTGAAACCGACCATGGTCAACGCGCTGCAACGGCCCAGGCATTCGGGCAGTTCAGTGAAGCGGTTGTCGGAACAGAACAGCACGCGCAGGCGAGTCAGCCGATGCAGGTCGTCGGGCAGCGTGTCCAACTGATTGCCGCTGAGGTTGAGGATCTCGAGGGAGTCGGCCAGCTCGAAGATTTCCCGGGGAAACTCCGTCAAGCCGCAGGCCAGGTCCAGCCGGGTGATGCCCGAGAGCTGGCCGGCGCGTAGTTGGGCGAGGGTGTGCATGGCAGGGTTCGCTGTTGATCAAGAGGGGGCTGGCGCCCGTAGCCGGACAGTTAACCAATAATCAGCTCAGTACAACACCCTGTGGCGAGGGGATTTATCTGTGGGAGCAAGGCTTGCCCGCGATGAAGACGACGGGGTCTCTGAGAAAACGAGGCGCCTGCATCGCGGGCAAGCCTTGCTCCCACAGCAGTTTTTCCATAACAGTGCTGCTCCGCTGGCCACAGTCAATCGGGCTAGCGCTCGATGCTGCGGTTCCAACGGGCGTTCCAGGCCGGGCGTTGTTCGTTGACCTGGTCCCAATCCACGGCAATCGCTGTTTCCAGGTATTGCTTCATCGCCTCCACCTGGCCACGGGTCTTGTCGGTGGTCGGGGTGTTGGGGTTGGAAGGGATCTGGTCGCCTTCTTCCAGGGCAATGGCCTGGGCTTGCGGGGTCAGCAGGAAAGCGGCGAGCTTTTGCGCCAGTTCCGGCTGGGTGTTTTGCGCGATGGTGCATTCGGCGACGTTGAGGACCACGGCGCCTTCCTTCGGCTGGGCATATTCGACGGGCATGCCCTTGAGTTTCAGCGCGGTCACCTGGGTCGGTGTCAGCGGGAACAGCGCGGCTTCGTCGGTCTGTAGCATTTCGGATATCTTCGCCGAGCTCGGGATGTACTCCAGCACGTTGCGCCCCACCGTGTTCGGCCACGCCTTGAAACCTGGCTCGACGTCAGTTTCGCTGCCGCCCTGGATCCGGTTGAACATCAAAAAGCCGTGCAGGCCGAAGGTGGACGAGGCCATCGACTGGAACACCACTTTGTCCTTGAAGCGCGGATCGGCCAGGTCCATCCATGAAGTGGGCGTGTTCCAGCCTTTTTCCTTGAACAGCCGCGTGTTGTAGGCCAGCCCCGTCACCCCGAGGCTGACGGCCACGGCCTGATCCTTGATACGCCCCTTGGCCGGGATCTGCGCCAGGGTCGGGCTGTCCTCGAGCTTGTCGCACAGCCCCATGGCGATGGCGCGGTACATGATGCCGTCATCGAGAAACATCACGTGCATCTGCGGGTTGCCTTTGCTGGCCTGGACTTTCGCCAGGATGTCGGCGGAGGTGCCGGGCACGATGACCACTTTGACATTGTTGGCTTTCTCGAACGCCGGCAAGACCTTGTCGGCGTAGAGCCGCTCCATGGTGCCGCCGTTCATGCCCAGGTAAAGCGTCGGCTCGGCCAACGCCTGGGTGACCGGGAGCAGGGCGCCCAGGCAAGCGGAACCCAGCGAGCAGAAGCCGAACAGTGCACTGCGTTTGATGTTATTCATTGGCGCGACCTTCCTCTATCAAGCAACGGAGATGGAGTGAAACCGGGTGATGGAAAACGCATCCAGCGGCGTGGTCGAAGCCCCGCTGCAGATGATCTCGGTGAGCGCCTGGCCCACCGCCGGGCCGATCTGGAAGCCCGCGCCGGCAAAGCCGAACGCGTGCAATAGGCCGGGCTGGGTGCTGCTGTGGCCGATCACCGGTTGGCGATCGGGCAGGTAACCTTCGGTGCCGCTCCAGGTCCGAATCGCCTGGGCGCCTTCCAAAAACGGGTAGAGCTCGACGGCCTGGCGCAGGATTTCCAGCACGGCGTTCTGGCCGGGCCGGGCGCGAGCGGCATCCAGGGCAAAGCCTTGGCCGCCTCCCAGTACGCAGTTGCCGCGCGAGACCTGGCGGGCGTAGATACCGCCACCCTCGACGCCGGTGCTGGCGTCCATGATCAGGGGCAAGGGTTCGGTGACCAGCATCGCCGGGTGCCCGGCGTGCATCGGTACCGCTTCGCTGAATTGCGCGGCGAACTGGCTGGCCCAGGCTCCGGCGCAGTTCAGCAGCCAGGGCGCGTGGAACGTCAGGCCCGCTGCGGTGTGTACGACAAAGCGTTGGCCGTCGTGCAGCACGGTGCTGACGGTGCATTGTTCATGGACTTGCGCCCCCTGCCGGCGAGCGGCCTGGGCAAAGGCTGGGGATACCAGGCGTGGATTGGCATGGCCGTCATCCGGGCACAGCGACGCCCCGACCGCGACGGCGCCGACCCACGGAAAACGCCGGCGCAGGGTGGTGCGATCGAGCAGTTGCAACTCCAGGCCGAAGCCTTGGCTGGCGACGGCGTAGTCGTGCAGCGCTTGCAGGTCTTCAGCACTGCGGGCCAGCTTCAGATGACCGCTGCGATGGTACTCGCCGTCGATGCCGATCAATTGGGGCAACTGGCGCCAGATTTCATGGGCCCGTTGCGACAGGGGCAGTTGCGACAGGGGGCGGCCCTGGCGGCGCACACCGCCGTAGTTCACGCCGCTGGAGTGCGAGCCGCAGAAGTCGCGCTCCAGCAACGCCACCCGGCGTCCGGCCTGGCTCAGGAACAACGCGGCCGAGGCGCCGACGATACCGCCACCAATGATCACTGCATCCACTTCGATCATGGCTCGACCTCCAGGCCGAACGGCACGGGCTTGATCGGCGCCTGGGCCCGCAAGCGGCCGATGCTGGCGACGGCGCGGCCACTTTCGCAGGCAATGATTTCCGCGGCTGCGGCGCCGCACATTCGCCCCTGGCAGCGGCCCATACCGACCCGGCAATGGGCCTTGACCCGATTGATTTCCCAATGGCCTTCGCCCACCACCCGGCGGATATCGCCCGCGCTGACTTCTTCGCAGCGGCAGATCATCAGGTGATCGGCTGCGTCGGCGGCCCAGTGTTCAGGAAAGGCAAAGGCGCGCTCCAGGCCTTCCCGGAACCGGCCGATGCGCTCAAGGGTTTCTTCCAGTTGCGTGCAACGCTGCGGGTCGGTCGAGTAGCCGAGGTCTTCGAGCAAGGCCAGGGCCGCCCGTTCACCAGCCAATTGCGCCGCGTCGGCGCCCATGATCCCGGCGCCGTCACCGGCCAGGTAAATCCCCGGCACGCTGCTGCGCCCGGCGTGGTCTCGTTGAGGCAGCCAGGCGCGGTTGAGGGCGTTCCAGGTAAACGCACAGCCCAGCAGGTCGGCCAGTTGGGTTTCGCTGCGCAAGCCGTGGGCGAAGGCCACCGCGTCACAGTCGAGGGTGTGTTTACCGCTTGCATTGCGCCATTGCAGCGACTGCACCCGACGTTCTCCATCCAGATGTGTCAGGCTCGCGCCTTGATGCACGGCGATGCCGCGGGCGGCCAGCCAGGCGCGGTAGTAGAGGCCCTTGGCGAGGGTGGCCGGTTGGGCCAGCAGGCCGGGCAGGGCGCGGACTTGGGCGCCAAAGGGCGAGCTGTCGAGGACGGCGACCACATTGGCGCCGGCCCGGGCGTATTGATAGGCCACCAGATACAACAAGGGACCGCTGCCAGCGAACACGACCCGTTCGCCGATGGCGCAGCCCTGGAACTTCAGGGCAATCTGCGCCGCGCCCAGGCTGTATACCCCGGGCAGGGTCCATCCCGGCACGGGCAGGACCCGGTCGGTGGCGCCGGTTGCGACGATCACGCTGGCGTACTCGAGGCGGTCGGCGCGGCCTTCATGCAGGGTATCGAGCAGGCCGGCCTCGGCGTTCCACACCAGGGTGTCGGGACGGTAATCGAGCTGTTTGCGCAACGCGTCAAGCGTCTGGTGGACGGCGTTGGCCTTGTGCGCTTCGAAGCCATAGAGCTCGCTAGGCGAGCGCTTGAAATTGGCCGGTTGGCGCCGATAGATCTGCCCGCCACCGCGAGCGGCTTCGTCCAGCAGGACCGGGTACAGGCCGTGGGCGACCAGGGTCTGCGCGGCGCGGATACCGGCCGGGCCGGCGCCGATGATGGCTATCGGTTTCATCGCCACCTCACGGGCAGGGCCGGGGGATTTGTGGGGTTGTCGAAACGGTCATCGCGAGCAAGCTCGCTCCCACATGGGATCTGTTGTGGATATTGGTTTTGTGCACGCCGCAAATCCCCTGTGGGAGCGAGCTTGCTCGCGATGAGGCCATGCCTGTCGACAATGTTCATACCTGGCGCCCCGGTTCGCGGCTAATGTGCTGCCCGGCTTCGAGCAGGGTCGAGCAGGCGCGTACGCGGCGGCCGTCGCCCAGGCGCACCCAGCAGTCCTGGCAGGCGCCCATCAGGCAGAAGCCGGCCCGGGGCTCGGCGCTGAAGTCACTGCCGCGCAGGTGTTCGCTGCAGGTCAGCACGGCGGTCAGCAGCGTGTCCCCCAGCAGCCCGGTGGCGGGCTGGCCGTCGAGGGTGAAGTCCAGGGCCGGGCGGTCGCCTTCGGCCAGTCGTTTCAGCAGTGCCATGACACCCTCATTGTTTGCCTACCAGGACCCGATCCAGGCCATAGACCCGGTCGAGCAGAATCATGGTCAGTGCGGTGAGCCCGATGACCAGCGCCGACACCGCCGCCATCATCGGGTCGATGGATTCGGTGGCGTACACGTACATGCGCACCGGCAAGGTTTGCGTGGCCGGCGAGGTGACGAAGATCGACAGGGTGACTTCATCGAAACTGTTGATGAATGCCAGCAGCCAGCCCCCGGCCACCCCTGGCAGGATCATTGGCAAGGTGATTTGCCGGAACAGCGTGAAGCGCCCGGCCCCCAACGATTGCGCGGCTTGTTCGGCGCTGCGGTCCAGGCCGATGGCCGAGGCCAGCACCAGGCGCAGCACATACGGCGTGATCACCAGCACATGGGCGAAGATCAACCAGGCGAAGCTGCCGTTCACGCCCATCAGCGCGAACAGGCGCAGCAAGGCGACCCCCAGCACCAGGTGCGGAATGATGATCGGCGACAGGAACAGGCCGTTGAAGAAATCCCGCCCCGGGAACGCGAGCCGGGTGATCGCCAGGGCCGCCGGCACCGCAATCAGCGTCGCCAGGGAGGCCGCGCAGAACGCCAGGACCAAGCTGTTGTAGAACGCGTCGACAAAATCCGCGCGTTCGAACACCGCACGAAACCAGCGCAGGGAAAACTCGGTGGTCGGCAGGCTCAGGGTGTTTTCCGGGGTGAAGGCGACGAGGCAGACCACCACCAGCGGCGCGAGCATGAAGACCACCACCAAGGCGTGGAACAGCAGCGCGAAAGGACCGTTTCTGGACATGACGAATTATCCCAATGACTTCTTGTAGCGGCCTTCGATCATCCGGTTCCACGACAGCATGATCAGCAGGTTGAGCAGCAGCAGCGCGACGGCGATGGCCGCGCCCATCGGCCAGTTCAGCTCCGACAGGTACTGGTCGTAGATCAACGTGGCGACCATCTTCAAGCGCCGTCCGCCGAGCAGGCCGGGAATCGCGAAGGAGCTGGCGGCGAGGCCGAACACAATGAGGGTGCCGGACAGCACGCCGGGCATGATTTGCGGCAACACTATTTTGCGGATCACCGTGAACTGGCTCGCCCCCAGGGACAGCGCGGCCTGTTCGGCGGCCGGGTCGAGTTTCTGCAACGAGGTCCAGACTGGAATGATCATGAACGGCAACATCACGTGGACCAGGGCGATGACCACGGCGAACGGTGTATAGAGCAGCTTCATTGGCGCACTGCCGAGGGCTTGCAGGGCCTGGTTGATCAGGCCGTCGGCACCGAGCAAGAGGCTCCAGCCGAAGGCCCGCACCACCACCGAAATCAGCAGCGGCGTGAGAATCAGAATCAGGAAAATCGAGCGCCATGGCGCGCCCATGCGGCTGAGGATGTACGCCTCGGGCACGCCGATCAGCACGCACAAAACAGTGGTCAGGGCGCTGATCCAGAATGTGCGCAAAAAGATCTCGTAGAAGTACGGATCACCCAGCAGGCTGGTGTAGTGCTCGAAGGTATAGGCGTCGCCGTCGATGCCCGAACTGTAGTCGAAGACATTGAACGACAGGACCAAGGTCAAGCCCAAGGGAATCACCAGCAAGCCCAGGTACAAGGCCAGGGCCGGCGCGGACATCAGGTAGCCTTGCCGACCGCGGCGCATCGCATCGATCAGCTTCATGCCGGTACCTCGTCCACGCTCAGCACCCGCAGCAGTGCCGGATCCCAGTCCAGGCCCACCGCCGTGCCTTCGACCAAGGGCGCCGAGCCGTCGTTGCGGCGCACCACGCAGAGCTCACCCAGGCCGGTGGACACGCCGTACAGCCATTGGCTGCCCAGGAAAAAACGGCTGACGAGGGTGCCTTGCAGTCGCCCCGAACCAGCCTCGCACAAGTCGATTTTTTCCGGGCGCAGGCTCAGGGTCAGCTCGCCATCGGCCTGGCTGCAGGCTTGAACGACGCCCGCACTGTCCCGCACGCCGGGCAGCAGGTTGGCTTTGCCGACGAAGCTGGAAATGAACTCGGTGCGTGGGTGCTCGTAAAGGGTGTACGGCGCGTCGATCTGGGTGATGCGCCCGGCCTGCATCACCACGACCCGGTCACTGATCGACAGGGCTTCGGACTGATCGTGGGTCACCATCAGCGTGGTGATTCCGACTTCGCGCTGGATGCGGCGAATCTCGTATTGCATCTCTTCGCGCAAGTTGGCGTCGAGGTTGGACAGCGGCTCGTCGAGCAACAGCACCGGCGGTTCGATCACCAAAGCCCGGGCCAGTGCCACGCGTTGGCGCTGACCGCCCGAGAGTTCTCGTGGGTAGCGGTCGGCGTGGCGGTCCAGGCGGACCAGTTTCAACACTCGGTCCACCCGTTGTTGCAGTTCGGCGTTGGCCACTTTGCGCATGCGCAGGCCGAAGGCGACGTTGTCCTTGACGGTCATGTGGGGGAACAGCGCGTAGCTCTGGAACACCACCCCCAGGCCACGGCTGGCGGGCTTGGCGTGGGTAATGTCGCGCCCGTCCAGCAGGATGCGCCCGCTGCTGACTTCGACGAAGCCGGCAATCATTTGCAGGGTTGTGGTCTTGCCGCAGCCGGAAGGCCCCAGTAGCGAGACAAACTCGCCTTTTTCCACCGACAGGTTGGTGGCGACCACGGCGTCGATGTCGCCGTAGCGTTTGCCAAGTCCTTCAAGTTGCACAAAAGCCATCGCTGCGCTCCACCTGGGATTGTTATGCGTCGCCGCAAGGGCGCGCTTTTTTGTATGGGCAGATACGAAAGGGTGCTGCTGGGGTGCGTTGGCGCTCGACCTTGAGTCGGCTGCCGCTGTTGTTCGAATCGCCCCTGTCTGGACGAAGAGTAGGACGAAGAATAGGATGGGCTCAATGGACTATTTCACTGAGATGAAGACTATTTTCAGTTTCATTCAGTGAGTAAATTTAATAATGAGAAATTACATGATTGATTCCACTGAACGGAATAATGACAAGGGCGAAGTCGGTGTCGGAGCGGTCTCCAGGCTGTTTGCCGTGCTGCGCAGCTTGGGTGACACCGTCGAAGGCGGCGAGCGAGTGACGCAATTGGCCCAGCGCATCGGCCTGTCCCAGCCCACCACGCATCGCTTGCTGCGCAGCCTGATGGACGAGGGCATGGTCGAGCAGGATGCCCGCAGCAAACGCTATCGCCTGAGCCTGGAGTTCTTCGCCCTGGCGGCCCGTGCCGGCAATACTGGTAACCTGCGCGACCTGGTGCGTCCGGCCATGCTGCGGTTGTCGGCGTCCTTGGGGGACTCGCTGTTTCTGCTCGCCCGCAGTGGTTTCGATGCCATCTGCCTGGACCGCAGCGAGGGGCCGTTTCCGATCCGCACGTTCACCGGTGACATTGGTGGCCGCGTGGCGTTGGGCGTGGGGCAGGGCAGCCTGGCGATCCTGGCGTTCCTGCCGGAAGAGGAGCGCGATACGGTGATTCAATACAACCTGCCACGGCTCAAGGATTTCCATCTGTACGACGAAGTCTTCCTGCGTTCGGAAGTGCAGAACGTGCGCGCGCTGGGTTACGCCGGGCGCAACACCGGCGTATTGCAAGGCATGGCCGGGGTGGCTGTGCCGATCCTGGACCGTGATGGCCGGGCCGTGGCCGCCTTGAGCGTGGCAACCGTGAGCGACCGGTTGGGGCCCGATCGCCTGCCGACGGTGGTGGACATGCTCAAGCGCGAGGCGGCCCTGATCGGGCCGCGGATCAACCCGTTCGACCCGCTGCTGCGCAGGCCTTCGCAGGTGTTTGGGCAGGGGTGAACACTGCCTCAAGATCACCGCGGATCCCTTTGTGGGAGCGAGCTTGCTCGCGATGGCGGCCGTTCAGTTAGCAATGATGTTGACTGACACACCGCTATCGCGAGCAAGCTCGCTCCTACAGGGATCTGCGCGGATCAGAAGTCCAATGTCTGCTTAAGTCTTTGCATCGTCGGCGTGTCACTCGGTATGACCACCGCATAGTTGTAGCCCGGCCCGGACCAGTACTCGGCTTGCAACTCGCCATCGCGGCGACTGCCCCGGGGCAGCAGGAAGTTTTTCGGGCCGGGTGGGCGCACGTAGAAGCTGATTTTCTGACCGCTCGGGTCCTGATAGACCACCATCGCCGCCGCGCCTTGCTCGGTGCTGAGCAAGCGCCCGCTGACCGGTTTGAAGCCGGCGCCGGACAGGTCGGGCAGTCGGTCGGCCTGGGTGAAGTAGCGGTCGAGCCAATCTTGCATGTGCTGCTCGTCGCCGCTCTGGTAATCGGCTGGAAGGATGCCCTGCTGGGCAATCAACCGGTACGCCTGGAGGGCATCGGCCATGGGCGCAACGGCGCTGAGCAGGGTCATTTGCCGCGCCTGCCAGCCACCGAAGCCACCCACGCTGACGGCCAGCAACAACACCGCGGCGCTGGCCAGGTGGCGATGGGAGCGATGTTTCAGGCGCTGGCGAATCATGGCCGGGTCGAGGTCCGGGTTGGACGGTTGTTGCAAGGCTCCGCTCAGGGCCGTGCGCAGGTGCTGCGCGTCCTGTTGCCAGGCCCGGACGCGGGCGGCGACTTCGGGCTGGTTGGCCAGGTAGGTCTCGACCAGGCGCTGGTCGGCCTCGCTCAGTTGACGATCGACGTAGGCGTGCAGGTCGCTTTCGCTGGGGGGCATGCTGATCATTTGAGTATCCGCAGGGTGGGGCGGGTGATTTCGCCATCGCTGAGTTGGCGCAGGGCCTGGCGGGCGCGGGACAGGCGGGACATCACCGTGCCGGTCGGTACGCCGAGGATGTCGGCGACTTGCTGGTAACTCAAGCCTTCCACCGACACCCATAACAACAGCGCACGCTGTTCCGTCGTGAGCTGATCGAAGGCCTGCAAGGACGACTGTGCGATCACGCTGCGTTCGGCCGAAGGGTGGGCATCGTCGCGGCCGGTGAAAAACTCCAGCATGCGCGCGTACCGGCGGGAGCGGCGATGGCCGTCGAGAAACTGCCGATACAGGATCGAAAACAGCCAGGCTCGCAGATCGCCGTCCGGGCGCTTGTCGTTCCATTTGGACAACGCCCGTTCCAGGCACATCTGCACCAAGTCGTCGGCGTTGCTCGGGTTGCGCGTCAGCGACACGGCAAAGCGCCGTAGCCGGGGGAGGAGTTCGCGCAACTGTTCGTCGAGTGCATTCATGGAAGGTGGTTTCTGTAGGCAGTCACTGCGCCGGGACTGGAAAGACGACCCGCGAACGAGATTATTCCAGTGCAGGAAAAATAAATACGAGGCGTGGGAATAAACCTGCCAGGCCTTCGTCTGACGGATCCTTTCCAACAAATGGCCTCGTGCCCTGGAGCTTTCTCATGGTTGATCCTTCTCCCTCGGCGAGCCGGCCGCCCTTGAGTGCCGTCGCCCTGACACTGCGCCTGAGCGGCATTGCCGTGATTGTCGCCGCGCTGGCCGGGCTGTTTGCCTACGTCAATGGCAGCCTTGACCCACAGCGCCTGACACCGGAAGCGCTGGTCAATGTCTTGGAAAAAAACAACGGCGTTCACCCGGGTTTTCGACGCAACCACTCGAAAGGGGTCTGCGTCGCGGGTTATTTCCAAAGCTCGGGCGAGGCCAGCGCCTATTCCAGCGCCCAGGTGTTCTCGCTGCCGCAAACGCCCGTGGTTGGGCGTTTCGCCTTGCCCAGCGGCAACCCTTATGCACCGGACGGCAGTGTGCCGATTCGCAGCCTGGCGCTGCGTTTTACCCAGGCCAACGGCCAGCAATGGCGCACCGGTATGAACAGCATGCCCGTGTTTCCGGTGGGCACCCCCGAAGCCTTCTACCAGCTCCAGCAAGCCCAGTCGCCGGACCCTGCCACAGGGAAACCGAATCCCGCGGCCGTACCGGCGTTCTTTGCCGCCCATCCCGAAGCCGTGCCGTTCCTGCAATGGATCAAGACCGCCAAGCCGTCGGCCAGCTATGCCACCGAAACCTACAACGGCATCAACGCCTTCTATCTGGTCAACCCCGCCGGGCAGCGCCAGGCCGTGCGCTGGGGCGTGGTACCACTGAGCCAGGGCGTTGCCGATGCGACGCCACCTCAAGGTGCCGACTTCCTTGAACACGACTTGGCGACGCGTCTCGCCGCCGGGCCGTTGCGCTGGCAACTGAACATCACCTTGGCCAACCCGGGGGACCCGGTGAACGACGCCAGCAAGGCCTGGCCCGCTGACCGCAAGGTGCTCAACGCCGGCACGCTGGTGCTGGAGCGCACCCAGGCGCAGGACAACGGTGAATGCCGCGACATCAACTATGACCCGCTGATCCTGCCCCAAGGGATCGAAGGGTCTGACGATCCGCTGTTGGTCGCGCGTTCCGCTGCTTATGCCAGTTCCTATCTACGCCGTACCAGTGAAGTGAGCCAATTGCCCGCCACCCAGGAGTCCCGCCCATGAGCGCCCCTCGTCACTTCGCACCGCTGGCTCGGCTGCTGCACTGGCTGATGGCATTGATGATCATCGCCATGCTGTTTATCGGCGCCGGCATGGTCGCTTCGGTGTCCGCGCGCCATGAATGGCTGCTGCAGTTGCACAAACCATTGGGCATCGCGATTTTGCTGTTGGTGATCGTGCGCCTGGTGGTGCGTTTCACTACCCGCCAGCCGCCGCTGCCAGCCGATCTGCCGGGCTGGCAAGTGCTGGCGGCAAACGTCTCCCACGTGTTGTTGTACGCCTTGATGCTGGTTCTGCCCCTGTTGGGCTGGGGCATGATTTCGGCGGCGGGGGATCCGGTGATGCTCGGCAACTGGCTGCAACTGCCCTCGATCCTGCCCGCCCACGCCCAGACGTTCGCACTGCTGCGCAAGGCCCACGGGTACCTGGCTTACTTGTTGTTCCTGACCGTGCTGGTGCATCTGGCGGCGGCGCTGTTTCACGCGTGGGTGCGCCGGGATGAGGTGCTGGACAGTATGTTGCGCGGCAAGGGCTGAAGTGGGTGAACGACTCAAAATACTGTGGGAGCGAGCTTGCTCGCGATGACGGCAGCACAGCCAATATCTCTGCAAGCTGACCCGCCGCTATCGCGAGCGAGCTCGCTCCCACAGGGATTCAGGGGACTTGGATGATGGTGGGAGCAAAGCTCGCTCCCACCCAGCGTGTCCACTTTGGATAGAATAGGGTTGATCAGGTCGTTGGATCAGCGCAATTCGTCAACCATGGCCTCAATGGTGCTCAACACATCCTTGCCCAGTTGCATCGAGCGTTTGCCAGACCAGCCGGTGATCGGGTTCGGGTGATCGTCATGGTCCTTGAATGGCATTTCCAGGGTCAGGGACAGGCAGTCATATTTCTGTCCGACCGCGTTACAGGCCAGAGTCATGTTGGCCTGGCCCGGTTCGTCGCGGGTGTAGCCGTGAGCGGTCTGGAAGTCTTTGGTCTGATGCTTGAGATGGCTGCGAAAGCGCTCTTCGAGTTCGGCGATGCGCGGCGTGTAGCCCGGGTTGCCTTCGCAACCGGCGGTGAAGACATGGGGAATTTCCTCATCGCCGTGAGCGTCGAGGAACAGATCGACGCCGTACTTTTCCATTTGCTGCTGGACGAAAAAGACTTCGGGGCTGATTTCCGGACTGGCGTTCTGCCAGGCGCGGTTGAGGTCCTGGCCCATGGCGTTGGTCCGCAGATGACCGTGGAACGCCCCGTCCGGGTTCATGTTCGGCACCAGGTACAGGTCGGCCTTGGCGAGCAACCGGTTCAGTTGCCCATCGTCATGCTGCTGGAGGCGTTCGATCACGCCCTCCATGAACCACTCGGCCATGTGCTCACCGGGGTGCTGCTGGGCGATGATCCAGATTTTGCGCCGGCCCTCGGCACCGTTGCCCTTGCGCAGCAATTGAATGTCACGGCCTTCCACGCTTTTACCAACGGCCAATAGCTCGGTGCCGGCCTTGTGTTGCGCTTGCTCGATCAGCCAGTCATGACGGCCACGGCTGTAGGGTTCGAAGTAGGCGAACCAGGCATGGGGTTGTTCGGCTTCCAGATGAAAGCGCAGGGCGTCGCCTTCAAACTGGGTCGGAATGCGGAACCAATTGACGTGATCGTAGGAGGCAACGGTCTGGTAGCCCGTCCAGGCCTTGTTGTAAGACGATTGACTGGCATTGAGCAGGCGGAAGGAATATTCCTGGCCGACGTGCAAGCCGCTGGCCTTGAAGTGGAACCACTGGAAATGGGCGCTGCGGGTGTCGGGCCTGATCTTGAGCAACGACTGCAACGGGTTGCTGATGTCGACGACTTCGATGTTGCCGCTGTCGAAATTGGCACTGATATCAAAGGAAGATTTAGCCACGGTCACGATTCCTGGAAAGGATTTTCATGGCCGTTACTTTACACGCAAGAAAGGGCAAACCGGGACGATTTACGTCACCTAAACGAGGGGGCGTCCTCCCTGGACGCCGAGCCAGCTTAGAGAGTCTGCAATTGATTCTCAAGTGCTGGATGTCGATAGTTTTCGTCCGAGTGGCGGGGGGACGCTTGTAAACGGATATTCATTTGCTATCATCGCCGCCATCGAATTGGCAGCACCCCAAAAAGACTTCATTAGCCTGAAGACATAAGCCGAAAAATCGGCAAAAAAAGACCCGGCAAAAAGCCGGGTCAAAAACCGTGATTAGCCTGATGAGGAGATATTCCAGAAGTCCGACCTAAGGTCTTCTGGTCTATCGACTGATCTCGCGACCAGCTGATGCAATAATAATCATTATCATTTGCAAGTCAAATGGTTTTATCGCATCGATTGGAAAATTTTTTCTCGTCGTCCGCGTTCGCGACGACATTCCCAAGGTTACCGCTAGCGAGTAGGGTAGCCATCCAGGGATCGGTCAAGCATCACCTTGACCAGATCGATCATGTGCACCACCGAAAATGCCAGGTCACGGCTCGAACCGTCTAACTGGTTGGCTGACTCATGGGCGGTCGCCGCTGCACAGCGCAGCAGGTCGCACGCATGGACCAGGGCTTCCTCCGCGCTGACGCTGTGGCTGACCTCGAAAAAACGATGTTCTGCCTGGGCTGGCGAAACACCTGGTTTCAAGTAGTAATCGAGGGCGCGTTTGGCTGCCGGGCAATCCTGCAGTGAAGGGAACGTGCCGTCGAAAGGGCTGCTGGGCTGGTCTGTATTGGGTGTGTCCATGGTGATGAAAATCTCCGTGTGAGGGGCTGAAGACCTGAATCCAGAATAGTACTTACCGTAATTGTGACGACAATTTAAATACTACAATTTGTGTTTTGCGGGTCGGAGCCACCCACGTATCGTGCCGCACATGGATAAATGGATAGAGTTGGTCAAGGCCAAGATGAAGGAGCTGCGCATCACGCAAGTGGTGCTCGCAGAGCGGTTGGGAATGTCCCAGGGCGGCGTCGGCCATTGGCTGACCAAGCGCCGGCAGCCCAGTGTCGACGACATGAACCGGGTCCTGCGGGAGCTGGGGCTGGAGTTTCTGGAAGTGGCCATGGTGATCCGCGAGCCGGACACCTCCACCGAAGAAGGCATGGCCCTGGCGCAGAAGTACAACCCGTACTTCCGTTACCCGGTCAGTGAGTGGCACGAGGTTGGCGAGGTTCGCGAAGGCGATCCCGGCACCTACAGCCAGGCGCGCTACGAACTGACGGACTACCACGCCCTGGGCGATGCATTCTGGCTGGTGGTGGTGGGCGATGCGATGACCGCACCCAGTGGGTTGAGCATTCCCGAGGGCATGTCGATCCTGGTGGATCCGGCCATCGAGGCGGTGCCCGGCAAACTGGTGGTCGCCTGCCTGCCCGGTAGCAGTGACGCGACCTTTCGCAAACTGATCGAAGAGAGCGGGCAGCGTTACCTGGTTCCGCTCAATCCGACTTACCCGAAAAACCTGTACACCGAGCAATGCCGCATCATCGGTGTGGTGGTGCAGGCCACCATCAGGTTCTGACTGGATCGGCCCTGGGAGCGGGCCGATGCCTATTCTTCGAACGCCACCAGGGCACTGCCCTCGCTGACCATTTCGCCCTCCTGGCAATACAGTGCCTTGATCACACCGGCCTTGGACGCACGAATGCTGTGCTCCATTTTCATGGCCTCCAGTACCACCAGTTGAGCCCCGGCTTCCACCGTCTGGCCGACACCCACCAAGACCCGCACGATGCTGCCGTTCATGGGCGCGACCAGGCCGCCTTGATGGCTGTGGCTGGCTTCGGCGGCGGCCAGCGGGTCGTACAGGTCGATCCGATGCAAGTCACCTTCCCACTGCAGATACAGGCTGTCGACCTGGCGAATGGCCCGATGGCTGCGGCGCACACCGTGGTGCTCGATCGTCAGTCGCTCACCCTCGAGTTCCGCGCAATGGGCTGTGACGTCCAGCGTCAGCGCACGATCCTGGCCTTCACAGCTCAGGTGCAGGGTGGTTTCCCTCGGCAACCCCAGGCGCATCCCGGTGGTGCTGGCCCACGGTGAACCGGCGTCATCGCCACGTACGTGCGGTGCCAGGCTCAAGGCGACTCCCTGGGCGGCGGCGAACCAGAACGCGTCATCCAATTCGCCGGGCACTGGCAGTAATTGCGCCTGGTAACGTGGGATAAATCCGGTGTCCAGCTCTGCCGCCGCGAAGGCGGGATGGGCGACGATTCGGCGCAGAAACCCGATATTGGTTTTCAGCCCGCCAATGACAAACTCATCGAGCATGCTCAACAGCCGCAAGCGCGCCTGCTCACGGTCTTCACCCCAGGCAATCAGCTTGCCGAGCATCGGGTCGTAGAACGGCGAGATTTCATCGCCTTCTTCAACCCCGCTGTCGACCCGCCGACCCGGCCCCTCGGCCGACTCGCGATACAACGCCAGGCGCCCGGTGGCCGGCAGGAAATCGTTGCCCGGGTCCTCGGCATACAACCGCACTTCGATGGCGTGACCGAGCAGCGGCACTTGCGCTTGAGTGATGGGCAATGGCTCGCCTTGGGCGACGCGGATCTGCCAGGCCACCAGGTCCAGCCCGGTGATCGCCTCGGTGACCGGGTGCTCGACCTGCAACCGAGTGTTCATTTCCATGAAGAAAAATTCGCCCCGGGCATCCAGCAGGAACTCCACCGTACCGGCCCCGACATAACCGATCGCCTGGGCCGCGCGCACGGCGGCTTCCCCCATCGCCCGGCGCAGTTGCGGGGTCAGGCCGGGGGCGGGGGCTTCTTCCACGACTTTCTGGTGGCGGCGTTGGATCGAACAATCGCGCTCGTTGAGGTACAGGCAGTTGCCGTGTTGATCGGCAAAGACCTGGATCTCCACATGGCGCGGCTTGAGCAGGTATTTTTCCACCAGCATCCGTGAATCGCCGAACGAGGACTGTGCTTCGCGCTGGGCCGAGGCCAGGGCTTCGGCCAGTTGGCTGACGTCCTCGACGACTTTCATGCCTTTGCCGCCACCGCCGGCACTGGCCTTGAGCAATACCGGGTAGCCGATGCGCTCGGCGGCGTCGCGAAAGGTCTCCAGATCCTGGGCTTCGCCGTGATAACCGGGCACCAGGGGCACGCCGGCGGTTTCCATCAGCGTCTTGGCCGCCGATTTGCTGCCCATGGCGTCGATGGCCGAAGCCGGTGGGCCGAGGAAGATCAGCCCGGCATTTTCAATCGCCCGGGCGAACCCGGCGTTCTCGGACAGAAAGCCATAACCGGGGTGGATGGCCTGGGCGCCGCTGGCTTTCGCTGCGGCGATCAGTTTGTCGATTTGCAGGTAATTGTCGGCCGCCTTGCTGCCGCCCAGGTCGACGCGAATGTCGGCTTCACGGCTGTGGCGGGCATCACGGTCGGTGGCGCTATGTACGGCAACGGTGGTCAGGCCCATGGCCTTGGCGGTGCGCATTACGCGGCAGGCGATTTCGCCACGGTTGGCCACCAGCAACGTGGTGAGGGCAGGGGCGCTCATCGACGCGGCTCCTTGTTGTTATTCGACTCGGCTTGCCAGTTCGGCGCACGTTTTTGCAGGAAGGCGCGCAGGCCTTCCTGGCCCTCCGGGCTGACGCGGATGCGGGCGATGGCGTTTTCGGTGTAGCGCCGCAGCGCCGGGGTAAGGGCGCCGTTGCCGACTTCACGCAGCAGTTCCTTGCTGGCGCGCATGGCGGCCGGACTGTTGAGCAACAGGTTGTCGATCCACTGTTCGACCTGCTGGTCCAGGGTCTCGACTGGGTAACTTTCCGACAGTAAACCGATCTCTTTCGCACGTTGGCCGTCGAAGCGTTCAGCCGTCAGGGCATAACGACGCGCCGCCCGCTCCCCGATGGCTTGCACCACGAACGGGCTGATCACCGCCGGCGCCAGGCCAATGCGCACTTCCGACAGGCAGAACTGTGCTTCATCGGCGCCAATGGCCATGTCACAAGCACTGATAAGCCCCAGCGCGCCACCAAACGCCGCACCCTGGACGACGGCCAGCGTAGGAATTTTCAGTTTGGCGAGGTTGTACATCAGCTCTGCCAGTTCCCGGGCGTCATCGAGGTTGGTGTGGTAGTCGAGCTCGGCCGATTGCTGCATCCAGGCCAGGTCGGCACCAGCGCTGAAATGCTTGCCACGACCGCGGATCAGCAGGAAGCGCAGGTTAGGATCGCTGCTCACGTGGTCCAGGGCGAGGATCAGTTCGCGGATCATTTCGGCGTTGAACGCGTTGTTTTTCGACTCGCGGCTGAGCCACAGGGTGGCAACGCCCCGTGGGTCGCTGTGCAGTTCGAGGGTGTTGAAATTATCCATGGGCATTCCTCGTTTACATCCGGAACACGCCGAAGCGGCTCGGTTCGATGGGGGCGTTCAGCGACGCGGACAAGGCCAGGCCCAGTACATCGCGGGTCTGGGCCGGGTCGATGACGCCGTCGTCCCACAGCCGTGCGCTGGAATAATAGGGGTGACCCTGTTCTTCGTACTGATCGAGGATCGGTTGCTTGATCTCGGCTTCCTGCTCGGCGCTGAAGGGGTGGCCACTGCGTTCGGCCTGTTCACGCTTGACCTGCACCAGCACGCCGGCCGCCTGCTCGGCACCCATCACGCCAATCCGCGCGTTTGGCCACATCCACAGGAATCGCGGGTCATAGGCGCGGCCGCACATGCCGTAGTTCCCCGCGCCGAAACTGCCGCCGATGATCACGGTGAATTTCGGCACCTTGGCGCAGGCCACCGCGGTCACCAGTTTTGCGCCATGTTTGGCGATGCCGCCGGCTTCGTATTTCTGCCCGACCATGAAACCGGTGATGTTCTGCAGGAACAGCAGCGGGATCCCGCGCTGACACGCCAGTTCGATGAAGTGCGCGCCCTTCTGCGCGGCCTCGGCGAAGAGGATGCCATTGTTGGCCAGGATCGCGACCGGGTAGCCATGCAAATGAGCGAAACCACACACCAGGGTCGTGCCGAACAGCGCCTTGAACTCATCGAACACCGAACCGTCCACCAGGCGCGCGATCACCTCCCGCACATCGAACGGCTGCTTGGCATCGGCCGACACCACACCGTACAGCTCGTCACTCGAATACAGTGGGGCGATGGGCTGGCGTTGCTGCAGCTCACCGAGTTTGCGCCAGTTGAGGTTGGCCACGCTGCGTCGGGCCAGGGCCAGGGCATGTTCGTCGCTGTCGGCATAGTGATCCGCCACGCCGGAGATCTTGCAGTGCACATCGGCACCGCCCAGGTCTTCGGCACTGACCACCTCACCGGTAGCGGCTTTCACCAGCGGTGGGCCGGCGAGGAAAATCGTCGCCTGCTGGCGGACCATGATCGCCTCGTCCGCCATGGCCGGCACATAGGCACCGCCGGCGGTGCAGGAACCCATGACCACGGCGATCTGCGGAATGCCCTGGGCACTCATGTTGGCCTGGTTGAAGAATATCCGGCCGAAGTGCTCGCGGTCCGGGAACACTTCATCCTGGCGCGGCAGGTTGGCGCCGCCGGAATCCACCAGGTAAATGCACGGCAGGCGATTCTGCTGGGCAATGGTCTGGGCGCGCAGGTGTTTTTTCACCGTCAATGGGTAGTAGGAGCCACCTTTGACTGTCGCGTCGTTGGCGACAATCATGCATTCGACGCCTTCCACGCGGCCGATGCCGGCAATCACGCCGGCCGCCGGCACGTCTTCGCCATAGACTTCGTGGGCCGCCAATGGGCTGATTTCCAAAAACGGCGAGCCCGGATCCAGCAGCCGGTTGATGCGTTCACGGGGTAGCAACTTGCCCCGCGAGGTGTGCCGCTCCTGGGCCTTGAGGCCGCCGCCCTGGCGGATTTGCGCGAGCAGGGTGCGCAGGGCCTCGACGTGTCCGAGCATCGCCTCGCGGTTGGCGATGAACTCCGGCGAACGCGGGTTGAGCTGAGTGTGCAGCGTGGCCATGGTCAGCTCCGTTAGCGGGTTTCGTTGAACAGTTCGCGGCCGATCAACATCCGACGAATCTCACTGGTGCCGGCACCGATTTCGTACAGCTTGGCGTCACGCAGCAGACGACCCGCGGGGAATTCATTGATGTAGCCATTGCCCCCCAGGATCTGGATGGCGTCGAGGGCCATTTGCGTGGCGCGTTCGGCGCTGTAGAGGATCACCCCGGCAGCGTCCTTGCGGGTGGTTTCACCGCGCTCGCAAGCCTGGGCCACCGCATACAGGTAGGCGCGGCTAGCGTTGAGTTGGGTGTACATGTCCGCGACCTTGCCCTGGATCAGCTGGAATTCGCCGATGCTCTGGCCGAACTGTTTGCGGTCGTGGATGTAGGGCACGATCAGGTCCATGCAGGCCTGCATGATCCCGGTCGGGCCGCCGGACAGCACCACGCGTTCGTAGTCGAGGCCGCTCATCAGGACTTTTACGCCACCGTTGAGCGCGCCGAGGATGTTTTCTTCCGGCACCTCGACGTCATCGAAAAACAGCTCGCATGTGTTGGAGCCACGCATGCCGAGCTTGTCGAATTTGTTGCTGCGGCTGAAGCCTTTCCAGTCGCGCTCGACGATGAAGGCGGTGATGCCGTGAGGACCCTTTTCCAGGTCGGTCTTGGCATAGATCACGTAGGTGTTGGCATCGGGGCCGTTGGTGATCCAGGTCTTGCTGCCGTTGAGCACGTAATGGTCGCCACGCTTGTCGGCTCGCAGTTTCATCGAAACCACGTCGGAGCCGGCGTTCGGTTCGCTCATCGCCAGGGCGCCGATGTGTTCGCCGCTGATCAGCTTGGGCAAGTACTTGGTTTTCTGTTCGTGATTGCCGTTGCGGTTGATCTGGTTCACGCAGAGGTTGGAGTGGGCACCGTAGGAGAGGGCGACCGAGGCCGAGCCGCGGCTGATTTCTTCCATCGCCACCACGTGGGCCAGGTAGCCCAGGCCAGCGCCGCCGTATTCTTCCGGTACGGTGATGCCCAGCAGGCCCATGTCACCGAACTTGCGCCACATGTCGGCGGGAAACAGGTTGTCGATATCGATCTGCGCTGCCCGGGGGGCCAGCTCGGCCTTGACGAAGGCCTGCACCTGGTCGCGCAACATGTCGATGGTTTCGCCGAGGGCAAAGTTCAGGGATGGGTAGCTCATGGGACACCTTTGGCTTTTTTATCGGGTGCGGAGAGCGGGGAGTGGCTCTCACCTTTACGTTAACGTAAGCCTGCGGTGAGAAGCTGTCAATCGCCCTTTACGTTAACGTCAACTTGGGCCAGAGTAAGTGTCCACCAAGGCATGTTGTTGCATCAGGTTACCGCTACACCCACTAATAAAGACAAGAGGGGGCGTCATGGATCAACCCGGTTCGCATTCGCAGCTCAGCTACACCCGTGGTTCTGCGGCCAAGGCCTTGCTGGCCCAAACCATCGGCGAGGTTTTCGACCAGACGGTGGCCCGTTATCCGGAGGGCGAGGCGTTGGTGGTTCGCCATCAATCGCTGCGCTACACCTGGCAACAACTGGCCGAGGCCGTCGATCTGCACGCCCGAGCGTTGTTGGCGCTAGGCTTGAAAACCGGCGATCGCCTCGGCGTGTGGGCGCCCAATTGCGCCCAGTGGTGTATCAGCCAGTTCGCCAGTGCGAAGCTCGGTGTGATTCTGGTCAACATCAATCCGGCCTATCGCGTTTCCGAACTCGAATACGTGCTCAAACAATCCGGATGCCAATGGCTGGTGTGCGCCGGTGCGTTCAAGACCTCGGATTATCACGCCATGCTGCAAACGCTGGCGCCAGAGCTGGCAGAGCAACCGATCGGCCAGATGCAGAGTGAGCGCCTGCCGGAGTTGCGCGGTGTGATCAGCCTCGATTCCCAACCACCGGCAGGCTTCCTGCCCTGGTCGCAACTGGCCGCCCTGGGCGCGGCGGTGACGCCTGGACAACTGGCCGAGCGTCAATCCAGCCTGCGGTTCGATCAGCCGGTGAATATCCAGTACACCTCCGGCACCACGGGCTTTCCCAAAGGCGCAACCCTCAGCCATCACAACATTCTCAACAATGGGTACATGGTTGGTGAAAGCCTGGGCCTGACGGCCGGCGATCGGCTGGTGATCCCGGTGCCGCTCTACCATTGCTTCGGCATGGTCATGGGTAACCTGGGCTGCATGACCCATGGCAGCACCATGATCTACCCCAACGATGCCTTCGACCCGCTGCTGACGCTCAAGGCCGTGGCCGAAGAAAAAGCCACTGCGTTGTATGGCGTGCCCACAATGTTCATCGCCCTGCTGGACCAGCCGCAGCGAGGCGACTACGACCTGTCCAGCCTGCGCACGGGCATCATGGCCGGGGCCACATGCCCCATCGAAGTGATGCGACGGGTCATCAACGAAATGCACATGGCCGAAGTGCAGATTGCCTACGGCATGACGGAAACCAGCCCGGTGTCGTTGCAGACCGGTCCTTCAGACGAACTGGAACTGCGTGTAACCACCGTCGGCCGCACCCAGCCGCAACTGGAAAGCAAGATTATCGATGAGGCGGGCAATCTCGTCCCGCGTGGCGCTGTCGGCGAATTGTGTACCCGCGGCTACAGCGTGATGCTCGGCTACTGGAACAACCCCAAGGGCACATCCGATGCCATCGACCCGGAGGGCTGGATGCACACCGGCGACTTGGCGACTATGGATGAGCAGGGCTACGTCTGCATCGTCGGGCGTAACAAGGACATGATCATCCGTGGAGGGGAGAACATTTACCCCCGTGAGCTGGAGGAGTTCTTCTTCACCCACCCGGCGGTGGCGGACGTGCAAGTGATCGGCATCCCGTGTTCACGCTATGGCGAAGAAATCGTGGCGTGGATCAAGTTCCATCCTGGCCACAGCGCCAGCGAGCAAGAGCTGCAAGCCTGGTGCAAGGAGCGCATCGCCCACTTCAAGACGCCGCGTCATTTCAAATTCGTCGAAGAATTCCCCATGACCGTCACCGGCAAGATCCAGAAATTCCGCATGCGCGAGATCAGCATCGAAGAGCTGCGCGA
>NZ_JACNDD010000091.1:0-27582 GCF_017351395.1 Pseudomonas sp. FW305-28 | reverse complement strand
GTACCCGTCGATGATGTCGATGATGATCGCTTTCTGGAATGGCCGTTCATGGCCCTTCTGGTCGAAGCGCACTTTCAAGTGCTGCACCGTGGCCTGGCTCTGGCCGGGGACCAGCTCACCGGCCTGGTATTCGGCGCTGACATAGTTGGGACCGGCCGGGTTCGAGGTCTGGAACAAGGCCCAGTCGGAATAGAACTTGAAGGCCAGCTTGAGCCACGCGCCGTCGGCCAGGCCGCTGCCACCGACCTCGTAGACCAGGGTGATTTCATCCCACTGCCCGGCGACCAGCGTGTCACGGTCGCAGTGGACGCTGCCCAGGAACGGACGTTTCTTGTTGCGCTCGTACAGGCCTTGTGGGGCGATGTAATGCCCGGCTTCGCGGGGATCGAAAACGTTACTCACATGACACCTCGTGCAGTGGTCCACTGAAGGGTTCGAATACGTGGGGCGCTGCTTATTGCACGCGCCATTGCTGGTAGTGACGCTCGATGCGCCGGAACACAAAGCTTTCCATGAGCCAGGCAATCAAGCCGATCACGACAATGCCCAGCAGCACCTGGCTGCTGTTGCCGATCTGCCCGCCCGTGGCGACCATCCAGCCGATGCCGCGGGAAGCGCCGATCATTTCCGCCGCGACCAGCGCCCGCCAGCCCTGGCTGAAGCCGATGCGCAAGGCGGCGGTCACGAACGGCAACGAGGCCGGTAAATAGACGTGGGCCAACAGTTGCCAGGCGTTGGCACCCAAGGTCCGTGCCGCGCGAACTTCACCGCCGCGGATGCTCTGCACGCCTTCCTGGATGGTCACCGCCATGGGGAACATCGCGGCAATGAAAATCACCAGCACGATGGAGACATAACCCAGGCCGAAAATGATCATGATCAGCGGCGCCCAGGCAATCGGCGGGATGGCCATGAACAGGCTGTTGAGCGGCGAGATGAAATCGCGAAAGCGCGAGGACAGGCCAGCGGCCGTGCCCAGCAGGAGCGCAACGATCACCGCGGCGCAAAAACCACCCAGTTCTTCCAGCACGCTGGCCTGCAGGTGCTGCCACAGCGAACGGTCCCCCAGCCAGCGCAGCGCCTCGCGGGCAACGTCCCAGGGCTGCGGCAGGATGTAGGTGGGAAAGCGACTCGCCAGGGCGATCCAGATCAACAACAGGAATGGCAGCGACGCCCATCCCCAATTCGGTTTTGGCAAGGACATGACGGACTCAGTGCGCGGCTTTTTCCAGGTAGGAGGTATCCACGATCTGTTCGGTCTTGAGCGTGGTGTCGATAAAACCCAGGTCGTGGGAGTAATCCATCAGGCGCTGGATGAACTGGATGTCCGCCGCCTGCAAGTCCGCCGACCAGCCCAGCCGGGTTCGGGCCTGGGCAACGATGGTTTCCGGCGCGATGGTCTTGCCGTCAATGCCTTGCACCGATTCGAGCTTGAATGCCTCGGCGATGAGCCGGTTCGATTCGTCGGGATGTTCATTGAGGAAGGCGATGGCCTTGTGATGGGCGCGTAACAGCTTCACCACGTCATCCGGGCGCTCCTGCAAGGTTTTCGGCAAGGCGATCACCACGTACCACGGGTACTGGGGCAGCGCCTGGTTGACGTCCAGCAGGATCCGGCTCGAACCGCGCAACACCGACTGGCTGACGAAGGGCTCCCAGGAAAATGCCGCGTCAACGATGCCACGTTCAAGGGCAGCGTTCATGTTGCCCGGCGGCATGTCGATGATGTCCAGGTCCTTGTCGGGATCGAGCCCGGCCTTTTCCTTCAGGACATAACCGCGCAGCAGCACATCCATGCCACTGCCCTTCTTGACCCCGGCGAGTTTTTTCCCCTTGAGCGCTTCCAGCTGGGTGATCGGACTCTTGGCGTCGACAATCACTGCGGCCTGGCCGTAATTGACCTTCGCCAGGATCCGGCTTTGCAGCCCGCGGGAAAACCATTGGTACACCGGTGGGGTGCCGACATAGGCCACGTCCAGTTCACCGGCGGCCAGTGCCTGCTGGATCACCGGACCATCGCCCAAGGCCTTGAGGTCGACGTTCAAGCCTTCTTCACGGAAGTAACCTTGCTTGTCGGCGATCAGCGCCGGGGCGTTGGCCATGGCGAAGACATAACCCACGCGCAAGGGTTTCGCCTCGCCCGCCACGGCGAAGGCGCTGCCTGCCAACGTGGCGGCAGACAATGTAAGGGCAAGCAGCGAACGTTTGATCATGCTGTCAGCTCAAGTCGAGGGGTGGGGTAAACCGTGGTGTCGCAGGCGTCCATCACCTGGGCAATGCGCGTCATCAGCTCATTGCGGTAATCGAGGAACGCCGGCAGGCGACGGGTTTTCAGGTTGCTGCGGGGACGCGGCAGGTGGATCTCCAGCTCGCTGTGAATACCGCCCGGCGCGATGTTGAGCACGATGACTCGGTCGGCCAGGAACACCGCTTCGTCGATGTCGTGGGTAATGAACAACACCGTCTGGCCCAGTTCGGCCCAGATGCGCAACGTCTCTTCGTTCATGCTGTTGCGACTGATGGCATCGAGTGCGGCGAACGGCTCATCCATCAGCAATACGCTGGGTTCCAGTGCCAGGGTCCGGGCCAAGGAGACGCGCTGCTGCATGCCGCCGGAAAGCTGGTGCGGCAACCGCTGCGCGGCATTCTCCAGGCCAACCAGGCGCAGGTACTGCAACGCCTGTGCGCGCTGCTGCGCTTCGTCGGTCCGGGCGCTCATCCGCAGACCGAAACGAACGTTTTCCAGGGCACTCAACCAGGGGAACAATTGCGGCGCCTGGAACACATAACCCAGCTCCGAGCGCTCCGGGCGTACCGCGGTCTGGTTGATGGTGATCCGGCCACTTTGCGGTTGCACGAACCCTGACAACAGGTTCAGCAAGGTGGTTTTCCCACAGCCGGATGGCCCGAGGATCGCGACGAACTCGCCGGGTTTGGCGTTCAGGCTGAAAGAGGAAAATACGCGGTGCCCATTGGGGTAGCTGAAGCTGATGTCATCGACCGTCAGGGCGTCGGCTTGCGGCTGCGGGTAAGGGAGGGTTTTGGGCATGGCAAGTGTCGTCAGGTCGTTTACAATGGGAATGCCTGACATAATACGTATTAATACAAGTAGTCCCAATAACCTATTTTTATAACCTTAGAAGTGAAGGCACCCTGCCCCACTCAAGGCCATGGAAGCTGACAGTGTCCACCTCCATTCTTCGCGACAGCACCACCTCGCTCTACGAACAGATCGCCCATCAACTGCTGGAAGAAATCCAGCGCGGCGACTACGAACCCAGCGGCAAGCTACCGTCCGAGGCGCAGTTGGGCGAACGGTTCGGGGTGAGCCGCGTCACGGTTCGCCTGGCAGTGGGCAAGCTCAGCGACGACGGCGTGGTGGAGCGCAAGCAAGGCAAAGGCACCTTCGTCGCGGCCAAGCAGGTACGCCACGGCCTGGATGCACTGCGCAGCTTTCATGAGGCGTTGTTGTTGCAAGGGCTGCAACCGAGCATGCAGGTGCTCAGCCATGCCCTGCAGCCCGTTCCGGAAACCCTGCGGGATCTGTTTGAGCAAGCGCACGACTGCCTGCTTCTGGAGCGACTGCACTTCGTCGATGACGAACCCATCGCATTGGGACGCAGCCACCTGCCGGCAGAGTTGGCCAGCGTGGCCTGGGCTGAGGTCGAACATCAGCCGATCTATTCCATTCTCGAATCGATCACCGGCCTGGCGGTCAGCCGCGCCGACCTGGCCATCCGTGCACAGGAAGCCGACAAAAGCCTGGCCAGCGCGCTGCACGTCAAACGCGGCGCCGCGCTGCTGGTCATGGAGCGCACGTCCTATTTCGCCGATGGCCGTTGCTGCGACCGCACGACGTTTTTCATCCGCCCGGAACGCTACGCCTTCGTGCTCAGTGGGGTGTTCAAATCCAATACCGCCAATTGATAGGATTCAAATTGGCGCGACGGTTGGGCCCGGCCTGACAAAACACTGTTCTGTAACCGGTCGCCCCCATTGCTGCCCCTCTTGCTCCTGCTCCAACCTGAACCCGAACGCTTCATACAGCTTGCGAGCAGCGTCGAGCCCCTGGAACGTCCAGAGGATCGTTGAGCTAAAGCCCCACTCGTCGCAGAACTTCATCGCTTCGGCCAACAGGCGCCTGCCAGCCCCCTTGCCACGCGCCGAATCATCCAGGATGAAGCAGCGCAGCACCGCACTGCCGCCCTCGCCTTCGCCGTCGATGGCAATCGAACCGACTATTCGTTCGCCATCCAGGGCGACCCAGACCTCATTGCGCGGATTGTGCAGACGCCCCATCAGCTCGGCCATGTCCGATGCAACCAGGCTTTCGAACAACTGGCCGAAGTTCGAATGCCTGGCGTAATAGTCCGCATGCATTTGCACAATGCGGCCAATGACGCCAGGACGATAGCCACGCGCGATCTCCAACTGCGCCGGCGCGGGCGGCGCTGTACCGAGCCGATGGGCGTGTAGCGCGATGGCATAGCTGGCAATCCCCTCGCTCACGGTCTGACACTGCCCATTGGATAAGTGAGACATGGCCGCGACAACCTGTTGCGTGGCGAAAGCATCGATGGTTCCAAGGGTGTTTTGCCCCTGGGCGGTGAGTCGCAATCTCTTGGCCCGCGCATCCTGTTCATGGGCAACTTCTTCGATCTCGCCGGCCTCGATGAGCTTGCGAACCATCCGGCTTACGCTGGATTTTTCCAGGCCGAGCAGCTCGACAAGCTCGCCCGCAGTCAGGGATTGGCGATTGCCGAGTTCCACGATGGTGTGCACCGACGACGGCGGATAATCCGTCGCAGCCAACGTCGTGTGCATGAACCCCAGCTCCCGCACCATGAGACGCGACGCCGAACGGATGTTCTCAATCAGATCTGGTGGGCAATGATTCACGGGGACCTCGGACGCGATGGGTATTTAGTTGTACCGCACAACTAAATACCCATCCGTGCGTTCAGTCAAGCTTTCCAGCCCAGATCCCAGGAGCAACAGCCACGCCGCGCAGCGAATGGAGCATGCACCTAATGATCGCCATGAAGGCTATTGACCCGACTGTCCGCCAGCTTGAACACCACGCGCTGAGGGTGGTTGATCGAGACCAGGTACTCCACGGGCTGCCCTTGGCGGTCGAAGATCACGCCCCGGTAGACCAGTGCGGCCGTCCCGGGCTCGACGTCGAGCAAGCGCGCCTCCTGGTCGTTCATCGTGGCGATGCTCAGCGTGCCCTCGTCGCTCTCTATTTCGATCTGGTAGCGCGATAACAACAATGCATACAACGAAGCCCCCTCGATCAGGTCTCCCGCCACCAGCTCCGGTGCCCGGGCGGCCGGGATGTAACTGGTCTCGATGCAGAATGGCTTTTGATCCACGGTGCGCAGGCGCCTGATGGTCAGCAAGGGGTCGCCTTCCTGGATTTTCAGCAGTTTCGCCACTCGAGCACTGGCTTGGGTTTGTTCGAAGTAGAGCAATTTACTGCCCGGCCGGGCGCCAGCCTGCTCGACCACTTCAGCGATACCTTTGCGCGCGACGGTATTGAGCGGCCGCTCGACACCGGGCGCCGTGACGAAGGTGCCACGATTGCCCCGACGCTCCAGGACCCCGCGATCGATCAGCGTCTGCAGCGCCTTGCGCAGGGTCATCCGGCTGATCCCCAGGTGCTCGGCAAGATCCCGTTCCGCCGGGATCCGTTCAGTGGGGCCGAATTCCGGGCGTTCCAGCATCTCCAGCAAGGCCTGCACAGCCTGCCAGGCCACCTGCTTGCGTTCGGGCGCCAACAGCGCAACGTCGGAAGACTTTGGAGGCGTTACTTTCATGGTCTACATCCTGGATTATTTTTTCGGCACTGCATTGCGACTGTGGAACCCCAAAATAATGTCGCAAACCCGCCAGCTTGATCATAAGCGGCAAAACCGCCTCGCAAAACACCGCAGAAATCCCGTAGGAAGCCTATTAGACCATGGGGAAAAATCCTTGTAATGGTATTTTTCATGGTATAGCTTTTGGTCTAAATCGTGTTCATGACAGCAGCATGAACCCTTTAACAAGGCCCAGGAGTTCACATGGCGATCCAGTTCAACCGGGAAGCATTCATCAGTTCCTTGCAGCAATCCGTGCACATCGTCGACGACGCCCAGCAGTTTGGCCAGGAGTTGGCCTCGCGGATCGACCGCATCTATTTCGTCAGTTGCGGCGCTCCCAACCGCATCATGCTAGGCCTGCAATACTGGCTTGAACGCTACAGCCACACGCTGGAAGTGCGCCGTTATTTCCCGGCCGATTTCATGGACATCGATCCACCGCGCCTGGATGAGCGCACCCTGGTGGTCCTCGCCTCCAAGTCCGGCACGACCCAGGAAACCATCGCCGCCGCCCGCTTTCTGCAAGACAAGCCGTGCCTCACCGTAGGCGTGACGCAAACTGCCGAGTTGCCACTGGCCCAGGCCGTCCAGCATTGCTTCCTGCTGGGACGTACCGACGAAGCCTACTTCGGTTGTTTCATGACGCTCCAGGCCCTGATCGGCGGGATCCTGGCCAAGCGCGAAGGCTGGCCGCTGCTGGACAAGCTCACCCGCTCGCTCAAGGCATTGCCAAGGGCCCTGGCCGATGCCGCGATCAATAATGACCAACGGGCAACCGAAGAGGCACGCCTCTACAAAGACGACCGCGTCATGTATTTCCTTGCTTCGGGGCCGATGTTCACCACAGCCTATGTGTTCGGCGTCTGCGTGGTCATGGAAAGCCAGTGGTTGCATTGCCTGCCGGTGGAAGCCGCGGAGTTTTTCCACGGCCCGTTCGAAGCCATCGATGCCACCACGCCCCTGCTCCTGCTGGTAGGCGAAGACCCCAGTCGTGCACAGATGGAGCGCGTCGTGCGGTTCTGCCAGCGCTACACGGAACGGGTCATGGTCTATGACGCCAAGGACTTCCCGATGGAGGGCATCGACCCCGAGATCCGCGCCATTGTCGCGCCCTACATTGTCGGCATCGCCGTGGAACGCATCGCCGCCCACCTGGCGGTCTGGCACCAACAGCCACTGACGACCCGCCGCTACATGTGGAAAACGGAGTACTGAGCATGGCCAGCCTGATCGCGGTCGGTGACAACACCCTGGACGTCTACCTGGACCAGACCATCGAATACCCCGGCGGCAATGCACTCAATGTCGCGGTATTCGCCGCCCGGCTGGGTGCTCGCAGTGCCTACCTGGGCTGCGTTGGTGATGACCGGCACGGCCAGTACCTGCTCGATTGCCTGCAACAGGAAGCGGTCGATGCTTCACGCTGCCGGACGTTATCGGGTGCCAATGGCTGGGCGTGCGTCGACAACGTCGAGGGCGAGCGGGTGTTCCTCGGCAGCGATCCTGGCGTGTGCCGCCAACTGCGCCTCGATGCCGACGACCTGGCCTATATCGGCACATTCCCGTTGGCACACAGCAGCCTCTACAGCGGCCTGGAAGATCAATTGGCCCAGGTTCGCCAGGCCAGTGGTTGCCTGTCCTTCGACTTCTCGGACAACTGGGTCGAGTTCGACTGGCAGGCCCTGATCCAGCACGTGGACGTCGCTTTTTTCTCGGCGGCCGATCTCTCGTCGGCGCAAGCCATTGAACTGGCGAACGCGATGCGGGCCAAGGGGCCGGCGGCGGTGGTCATCACTCGCGGTGCCCAGGGCGCCCTCGCAGTCGACGCACAGGGCGTGCATGAGCAAGCCGCGCGCGCCTGCGCGTTCGTCGACAGCATGGGCGCCGGCGACGGCTTTATCGCCGCGTTCCTGCTGGCGTGGCAAGCCCGGCGCACCCTTGCCGAGTGCCTTGCGCGCGGCGTCGATCATGCCGGCCAGGTGTGCGGGTGGGCCGGTGGCTTTGGCCATGGGCGGACCGTGGACAGCCAACGCGTTCAACAACTGAAACACGCCTTGAACATTCAAGGCTGATGCGTACTGCCCCGGGCCACTCCCGGGACGGCTCTACCAACCTGTCGTGGATACCCTGTCGATGAAAAAATATCTGATCGGTTTGATGCTCGTGGCCAGCCCGCTGATGTCCTGGGGGACCAATGAAGAACTGCGTTTCGGGGTCGATCCCACCTACCCGCCCTTTGAGTCCAAGCGCCCGGACGGCTCCCTGACAGGTTTCGATATCGAGCTGGGCGAAAGCTTGTGCAGCGAATTGCAACGCCGTTGCGTCTGGGTCGAAAACGCCTTCGACGGCATGGTCTCGGCCCTCAAGGGCAGGAAGTTCGACGGGATCCTCTCTGCCCTCTCGATCACTGAAGCACGCAAAGCCGAAATTGCCTTTTCCAACACCCTCTATGACACCCCGGCACGCCTGGTAGCCCCTGAAGGCAGCCCGTTGCAACCAACGGCCGAATCCCTGCGCGGCAAACGCATCGGCGTGCAGCAAGGCAGTGTGTTCGAAGTCTATGCCAAGCGGATGTGGGGCCTGAAGGGCGTGGAAGTGGTGCCCTATCAAAGCAGTGACTTGACCTATTCGGACTTGATCAACGGTCGGCTGGATGCGGCGTTCGACGATGCCATCGCCGTCTCCGAAGGCCTGTTGAAAAAGCCCGCAGGCAAAGGCTTCGGCTATGCCGGCGAGGTGGTCAAGTCACCGGAGATCTTCGGCCCGGGTACCGGCATCGGATTGCGTAAAAGCGATACCGCCCTGGCCGGGGAAATCAATCAGGCACTCGAACGGCTCCACCGCAATGGCACCTACGAACGCATCGCCAGTAAGTACTTCGACTTCGATATCTCACCGAAATGAACCAACCGCGCGGAGCCTGAAAGCATGTTTCTCGAAGGGTACGGCTATCTCATTTTCCAGGGTGCGTGGCTGACCGTCCAAGTGGCCACGTGGGCCGCCTGCGTCGCCCTCGTGCTTGGCCTGCTCGGGGCCTTGGCGAAACTCTCGCCACTGGCACCGCTGCGGCTGGTCGCGACGCTCTACACCACGCTGGTGCGCAGTGTGCCGGACCTGGTGCTGATGCTATTGATCTACTACAGCGCGCAGATCGGACTCAACCAAGTGGCAGAAGCGTTTGGCCGTGAATCGCTCCAGTTGAACCCTTACGGTACGGCGATCGGCACCTTGGGCTTCATTTACGGTGCCTATTGCGCCGAAACCTTTCGTGGTGCCTTCCAGGCGATAGCGTTCGGCCAACTGGAAGCGGCCCGGGCCTATGGCATGAGCCATTGGCAGGTGCTGCGGCGTATCCGGCTGCCACAGATGATGCGGTTTGCATTGCCCGGCATCGGCAATATCTGGCAAGTGCTCCTGAAAAGCGCGGGCCTGATCTCGCTGCTGGGCCTCAACGACATGGTCCAAGTGGCCAAACAGGCGGGCAATGCGACCTCGAGGCAGATGTTCTTCTACCTGGTGATTGCGGCGATCTTCCTGGCTTTCGCAATTCTTTCAAGCCTGGTGCTCAAACACCTGGAACGGCGCTACAGCGTTGAACCGCCGCGGAGCGTGTCATGATCGAGATTCTGAAGGAATTCGGACCGAACTTCCTCTGGTCCGACGGTTACCGCTGGAGCGGCCTGGTCGTCACGCTATGGTTATTGGTCACGTCCGCCGTCATCGGCTTGTGCGCGGCGATCCCCCTGGCGCTGGTTCGCACCTATGGCAATCGTTGGCTGGCACTGCCTGTCCAGCTTTATACCCTGGTGTTGCGCGGCACACCGTTGTTCGTGCAACTGCTGATCATCTACAGCGGCCTGGCCAGCCTGAGCGTCATCAGGGAATCGCCGAGCCTGTGGTGGTTCTTTCGCGATGGCATGCATTGCGTGATCCTGGCCCTGGCCTTGAACACCTGTGCCTACACCGTCGAGATTCTCGCCGGCGTACTGCGCACCACCCCACGCGGCGAGATCGAAGCCGCCCTCGCCCTGGGCATGACCCGCACCCAGCTATTCCTCCTGGTGCTGATACCGAGCATGCTGCGCCGAGCACTCCCGGCCTACAGCAACGAAGTGATCTTTGTCCTGCACGCCACGGCCATCGCCTTTACCGCGACCGTTCCTGACATCCTTAAAATCGCGGCAGATGTCAACGCTGCCACCTTCAAGACGTTCCAGGCCTATGGCATTGCCGCGCTGCTCTACATGTTGCTGGCGTGCGCACTGGTGGGTGTATTCCGATTGGCTGAACGCCGATTGCTGGCTTATCAGCGATAACGATGAAGACCTATAGAGGCTCCGCGGTCTGGATGAGCGAATTGAGCACCAGCTTTATTTCAATCGCCGGATCTTTATGCCCTTGCAATATCAAGCCTTCGGACAGGGCCGTGAAGGTCTTCGCAAGCGCGGCATAGTCCAGCGGCGGTTTCTTGCCAGCATGGTTGAATATGATGGTAATCAACTTGCCCAGGGCTTCGCTGTTTTCCTCATGCAAGTCGTAGTAATGCTGTGAGAACTCTTCATCCCGCAGGGCGATCAGTTGCAACTCGGCATCGAGGATCGCACAGCGGGTATTGTTCTTCAGGGTGTCGATATAGGCATTCAAGCCATGGCTCAACTGCTCCGCCGAATAGCCCGACGCCAGGGTCGCGCTCAAGCGATCGATTTCAACTCGCTTGAAGCGTTGAGTCAGTTGCAGGAGCAAATCCGATTTACTGGCGAAATTGGAAAAGAAGGCTCCTTTGGAAAAGCCCGCCGCCTCGGCGATAACGTTGACGCTGGCGGCATGAAAGCCTTTGCTGATCATCAGCTCAGTGGCGGTGTCGAATAATTTATCTCTTGTTACTTGCTGGCTCTCTTCTCGACCTAGTCTCTTTTTAATCACGCCCTCGGCTCCTTTGGCCAGTCAAATTATGTACATGTAACTAAATGCGACGCAGCGGCTACTCACTGTATGGAATCCATCTTCGCCATCATATCTTATACGCACCTCGTTCAATCATTTACATTTTAACTTCCATCCCGTGCCATGTATGTGCCATGTAACCGGGACAATCTTGGGGCGAACGCAAGATGACTACCCAGTCACTTTCTTGCCTGGACCCAGGCAAGTCAAAACCGTTGTGGTCTTTGCCTGACGAGCTGGATGGAGTGCCTCCTACCCACCTCAAAACGGCATTTTTTCCCACCGTCCCACGGCACACCACAGCGTAAAAAAATCTGCGTAAGGCCCGGTTCAGAGCCACTGATTTGCCATTACGACTAAATACCACTTGATTCTCAGATACCGAATGGTTTTTAATTGCGCCGTTGGTGGAGCCCAACGCCTGATCCAGGCATCGCGTCCGTGACACGGGTCTCGATGCAATGGCAGGTCATCTCACAGGAGCGGTATTTTAATGGAATATGCCTTCGTTACAGGCGCTACGGGCCTGCTCGGGAACAATATCGTTCGTGCACTGTTAAAACGAAACATCAAAGTAAAAGCACTGGTTCGTTCCGCAGAGAAAGCCAAGAAACAGTTCGCCAGCCTGCCCGTGGAATGGGTCGAAGGCGACATGCTCAATGTCGATGCCTTCAGCCATGCCCTGCAAGGGTGCGATGCCTTGTTTCATACCGCGGCCTATTTCCGCGACAGTTACAAAGGCGGGAAACACTGGCAAAAACTCTATGACACGAATGTGACCGGCACCGAGCGATTGTTGCAAGCCGCCTATGCCGCCGGCATCCGTCGTGCTGTGCACACCTCTTCCATCGCCGTGTTGAAGGGCAATAAAGATCAAGTGATCGATGAAACCATGTCTCGCAGTGAACAGGAGGCTGACGATTACTACTTGAGCAAAATATTGTCCGAACAAAAGGTCCAGCAATTCCTGTCGCAGCACCCGGACATGTTCATTGCCATGGTCTTGCCAGGGTGGATGTTCGGCCCGGGGGATATCGGCCCGACCTCCTCGGGCCAGTTCCTGCTCGACTTTGTCGGACAGAAATTGCCCGGCGTACTTCCCGGAAGCTTTTCCGTCGTCGATGCCCGGGATGTGGCCGAACATCAAATCGCGGCCATCACCCGCGGCAGGTCCGGAGAGCGTTACCTCGCCGCCGGCAATCACATGGACATGAAAAGCATTTTCCAGGCGCTGTCCAGCGTCAGTGGCGTGAAAGCCCCGGAACGAAAAGTGCCCTTGTTCATGCTGCGAATCATCGCGCTGATCTATGAAGGTTATTACCGGATTACCAAGAAACCGGTACTCATCAGTACTTCCACGGTCAAGCTCATGGCGCAAGAACAAGGCCGTACCCATTTCAGCCACAACAAAAGTTCAAGGGAGTTGGAATGCCAGTTCCGCCCTGTCGCTGAAACCCTGACCGATACCCTGGACTGGTATCGGAATAACAACTACACAGATGCTTGATTGAAACACTTCATATAAAGCCTGCCTCAGTAGTACTTATTTTGACGCGCCCTATATCCAAGGATTGAAAGAGGTTGGTAAATGAAAAGCCTTTCATATAAAGAAGGTTTTCTGCATCGTTTTGTCGGTTTTTCGGAATCGTTCCCCGAGCAAGTTGCTATCCGGCACCTGGACACGGAAGAAGAGACCGTCACTTACCGCGAGCTGCGCATCAAGGCCGAAGCCTGCAACGGTACCCTGACGGCACTCGGTGTATTGCCAGGCGATAAAGTAGCGCTGGTGCTGCCCAACGGGGTGGCGTTCATCGCTTACTACCTGGCGATTATCGGGCGGGGTGCCATCCCGGTCATCCTCAACTACAAGTTGACTCCCTTCGAAATGAACAGTGTCGTCAGCCTCGCCAGGCCGACGCTGGTGGTCACGACCGAACCGTTGTGGGGACAACACAGCGAGGTATTCCAGCCGGACAACGGCGTCAGGCATTCCCTGGTGCTGGACGGTGGGAGCGAACCGTCATCGCCCCTGCCCGCCCATGCAACGGCCGCCTCTGAACTTCCTCGACAGCTCGAACCCTTGTCGTTGCCCGACGGCAATCCGATCGTCTCGGTGCAGTTCACCTACCGTGGTATCGGCAGGCCCCTGGCTGTCTCTCACCGCTACCTCGACCTGACGCAATCGAGCGATGGCCTGCACGAGCACTTTCACCTGCAGGGCGTCGGCTCGGTGCACCTGGTGACGCTACCGCTGTATGCCATTTTCGGCCTGTCGGTGATGATGGTGTTCCCTTTGAGCGTGGGCGCCACCCTGCTCATGACCAACACCCTGCTCAATCGCGACCTGGCCGAAGTCTTGTCCGAGCACCAGGTCACCTTCGCCTGCCTGGTGCCCGATGTCATCCGCTACTTCAATACGCGCCTGGCCAAACGCAAAGGCACGCCGTTGCCACTGCACCCGCAACTGATGATTTATTCCGGCGGCAGCCACCTGCCGGCCGATGAAGCCGAGAAACTGGGCAAGCTGCTGGGTTGCAACCCGGTGCTGCAAGGCTATGGCCTGACCGAAAGCATGCCAGTCATTGTCCAGAGCTCGATCGGCGAGGTCCATCGCGGCGCCATGGGCCAGCCGATCACCGGCGTGGAACTGCGCGTCGTCGATGCCGAGGGCCAGGACGTGGCACCCGGACGCATCGGTGAATTGCTGATCCGCGGCGCGATGGTGATCGACGGCTACAACGATGCCGAGGACAGCAATGCCCGGTTCTTCCGCGAGGGCTGGTTCCACAGCGGTGACCTGGTCTGGCGGGACGACGCTGGGCATGTGTTTTTCTTTTGCCAACGCCTGCGGATCTCGAAGATCAAGGCGCAGATGGTCGACCTGGTGGAAATCGAATCCATCGCCCTCAAGCACCCCGATGTGGTGCGGGCCAGGGCCTATATCGTCCCGGACCACAAGGAAGTCAACGTGCTGCACCTGTGCGTCGAAGGGACCGGCGAGCTGACCCAGAACGCGCTTTCCACCCTGCTTTCGCGCTACCTGTCGGGCTTCAAGCTGCCCAAGACCATCGAGATCATCTCGCTCAAGGAAGAGGCACATGCACGCTAACAGCACCCAACCGGTACTGGCCGTTTTCGACTTCGACGGCACATTGACCGACCGCCACACGTTCTGGCGCTACATGCGTTTTATCGTGGGTACCCGTTCGTTCTGGCTCAGGATCATTCCCCTGCTGCCCAAGATGCTCAGCGTGATCCTGGGCATCACACCGCTGATGCAAGCGCGCCTGGCTTTCATCGCCTGTTACCTGGGCGGGTTGTCGGTGGAACAAGAACGCGAGCACGCCAAGTACTTCATCAGCGAACAGCTCCCGCGCTGGCTCAGGCCCGAGGCGTTGCGGCGGCTGCAATGGCATCAATCCATGGGGCACGTTACCGCCCTGGTCAGCAACTCGCCGGAAAACTACCTGATTCCCTGGGGCCGGGTCGCGGGGTTCGACTATGTGTGCGGCACCCGCCTGGCCACGGCGAAGAACAAACTGACTGGCGGGATAGCCGGTACCAACTGTGTAGAGCGAGAGAAAGTCACGCGGCTCAAAGGCTGCCTGAGCAACCTTGATGATTTTTACATTTATGCCTACGGCGACTCATCCGGCGACGATGCCCTGCTCGGCATTGCCAACTCTCCCTTCTACAGAAACTGGTACTGATCGATGAACACTTTGAGCACGCTGGCCCCCCAGCATTTCAAGCGCCCTGGCAGCGCCCCGGCCGTCATGATCGTCGGCGCCGGCCCCATTGGCCTGTCCCTGGCAATCATGCTGAAAAAATGGGGTGTGGCGTTTCGCATCATTGAAAAGAACGCCGGACCCTCGACGGCGACCAAGGCCATGGCGATCCACTCCCGGACCCTGGAAATCTTCAGAGACCTGGGCGTTGCCGAGCAAGCCATCCACGACGGCTTCACGATCAACCAATTCTCCGTGCAGTCGAACGCCAGGCGGGTGCTGAACTACAACTTCTCCTACCTGGACGCGACCTATCCCCTGCTCTTGAGCCTGCCACAGCCGCAAACCGAGAAGATTCTCCTGGAGCGGCTGAAGGAACTGGGCGCCGAGGTGGAGTGGAACACCGAACTGGTGGACATCGAAAACCTGCCGGGGTCGGTACGCATGACGCTCAAGCATGCCGACGGCACCGACGAAACCTTCACCAGTCGCTGGGTGGCCGCCTGTGACGGGGCTCGCAGCAACATCAGAAAACGCCTGGACATGACCTTCGAAGGTTCGTCCTACGACCGCTTCTTCATGCTGGCCGATGCCGATATCCAATGGTCCGGCAGCCAGGATGAGGGCGCGTTCTTCCTGGGTGCGCAGGACGGTTATGTGGCCGTCGCACCGATCAGCGCCCAGTCCCGTTATCGGCTGTTCATCGAAATGCCCTATAACCTGCCCCCCGAAGGCGAGCGCCCATCCTTGAGCCTGGAGAACTTTCAGCGCCTGTGCGAAGGACGCGGGCAAAAGATGACGCTGTCCAATATCTCATCGACCACCATCGCCTCGTTCCAGCATCGCCGCGTGCAAACGATGCAGCAAGGCTCGGTGTTCCTGCTGGGGGACTCGGCGCACATCGGCAGCCCCATCGGTGGCCAGTGGATGAACCTGGGGGTTTCCGAGGCCTATAACCTGGCCTGGAAAATCGCTTATGTCGACCAAGGCCTGGCGGACCCGTCCTTGCTCGACAGCTACAACGAAGAGCGTTATCCGGTTGCCCTGGAAGTCGAGAACACCGCACACCGCCTGACACGGCTGATTACCGTTCGGCGGCGCGCCCTGGTCTGGCTGCGCGACCATGTCCTGCCGCTGTTGAGCAACCGGAAAAAGGTCCAGCGCAGGTTGCCGTCAATGATTTCCGGTCATCAGTACCACTATGACAAGAGTGACTACATCCAAGAATCGCTGACGAAGAAGCAGCGCAAAAACTGGAATAAAAAAGGCAAAAAACCCGAGTTCCAGACCGCCGCGCCCCGCGCCGGGCAACTGGCGCCGGATGTCGAGTTGTGGCAACTGCAAGGGCTGCCCACGAAACGCTTGATCGACCTGTTTCATGGCACGTTCACGTTGTTGATCTTCAGCGCGGCCGATCAGTTTTCGCCGTTATTGCCGGGCTATTACGCCTTGGCCGAGTCGGTGGAAAAGGACTACCCGGGCATCAAGGCCTATTGCGTGATCGACGCCCTGAGCAGCGCCGGGCTACCGGCCTGGCACTCGACGCTGCTGGACCCCGATTGGCGATTGCACAAGCGCTACCACGCCAAGGAAGGCACGTTGATGCTGATTCGTCCTGACGGCTACATCGCTTTCCAGGGCGCCGATGCAATGACGCTGGTGACGTATCTGAACGTAAGGTCCGGGTTGCTCAAGGGTGCCAGAAAAACACTGACTCGCGAGATCGACGCAATGGAACTCCAACTTTAAGTCGCTCCATGGCTACTGCCAGTTTGCCTCATTGATATAAACACGGCCCAGTCCTGGGCCGCGATTTCTGATCTTTCTTCTGTATAGAAATATCCACCGACTTTGGTTAGGAGAACCTTATGCGCATGCAACTTAACGATGTGGTGCAGGAATTCATCGTGTCCAACGGAAGAATAGCCCACAGCTATTTCTCTCTGTCCGAAAAGATCATTGAATCATTGTGCGAATCCAATATCGCCAAGGAAGCGATATTGCTGCGGGTGTTGGAACAGGCCGAATCCGTCACGGCCCACTATTTCAATGCTCATCAACAAGTTCTCGAGGGTGTTTATGCCCATGGGATCGCCACCCCCGTCAGCCAGAATGTTGCGGTGCTGGAGCCTGTTCACTCGAACCCGACAATACTGGCTCCGGTGCCCGCCGCCGAAACCGTCGAACAGGCCACCGCACTCAGCTACGGGCAATGGTTGCGCAGCGAAATCGGCACGGTGACCGGGTTCCAGGCGCAACAGATCGACTTCGATCAAAGTTTCGAAAGCCTGGGGATCGACTCGCTGGGGCTGGTGGATATTTTCGAATCCCTGGCCCAGCACTTCCCGGAAAAGAAAGCACTCACCTCGCAGCTCTTCGATGCCCCGACCCCGACTGCCTTGCTGGCACGGCTCGAAGCCGATCCACAGGCACCGGCGGTGGATGTCCAGGGCTGGGTACTCGATCAACTGGCGGCGATCACCGGCTTTACGGTCGAGCAGATCGACCCGACACAAAGCTATGAAAACCTGGGCCTGGATTCGCTGGTGCAGCTGGATTTCCTCGAGTCGGTAGTCGCCCTGTGGCCGCAGCTCAAGGCTCACAGTTCCGAGCTGGCCAATGCCAGGTTCCCGCAGGCAACCATCGCCCTGATTCAAGCGGCCCTGGCCGATCCACAGCCACAAGCGACGCCTGGCGACGTGCTTGCAACTGCCGCGACAGCCACTCAAGGACAGGAGGAAAACCTGCTGCTCAACGCCCTGTCGCCGTTGATCCCGGACGCAGCGCAGGCGATCGATATCCAGACGCCCTTCGCACAACTGGGGCTCAACGGTTTTGCCCGGGAGACGCTCTGCCAATCCATGGCGCAGCGGTGCTCGGCCAGCGAATTTGCCGGTGAAGCGCTGATGTCCCGTCGCACGCCCCAGGATGCCTTGTCGCTGCTGGCCAGGCTGAGCTGAGCCCAGCAGCAACAGGAATGGAATCCGGGTGACCGAACAGGTCACCCAGCATTTTGGCGATCAGGAGACAGGGTATGAGTGGCGCAGTAACGACAGCGGGCGATTTTTGCTTCAGCGCGATGGCGGGCGAGTTTCCGGGGGCACCGTCAACGGAGGCGCTCTGGCAGTTGCTCGCCCAAGGGCAGGTCGCACCGATGGAATCGATGCCGACACGCTGGGAAGTGGACAAGGCATCAATCTATTCAACCAAGGCCGGCGAGAAGGATCGCACGTACCTGGACAGCGCTTTTTGCCTGACCGACGACGCCTCGATCCCGTCACGGCACGAAGGACGGCAGGTCGCCATCGGCAAGAAGGTGCTTCAGACGCTGTTGACCCAACTCGCCGCACAAGGCTCGCCACTGGGCGGGGAACGCACGGCGCTGGTAGTCGCGACGTCTTGGAGCGACGAGAGTTATTTCGTCACCGGCATGTCCGGAAAAACCGCTGCGCCGCCGGGTTTTACACCGGGTGAACAAGTGGCGGCACTGGCCGCAGCCTTTGCCTTGGGCGGCCCGGCGTTATCGGTGGACACGGCCTGCAGTTCGTTCCCTTACGCCCTGGACATGGCCCAGGCGCTGGTCAACAGTGGCCAGGCGGACAACGCGATTGTCATGGCCCTCAACACCGTGCTGCCTCCGGCGCTGTTCCTCGGGTTCTCGCAGTTGACGGCATTTTCCGCACGGGCGCGGATGGAAGCTTTCGGCCAGGACGCCGACGGCATCGTGCCGGGCGAATGTGCGGTCGCGTTTCTGGTCGAACCCGTCGCCCAGGCCCTGACGGCGCAGCGCCATCCCCTGGGTGTCTTGCGCGCCTTGGGCATGTCCGCCGACGGTGCCGAGGGCTCGGTGTTCGCCCCCGGCAAACAGGCCCAGTACTCGGCTTACCAACGTGCCTATCGCGGCCTCGACCCAAGGGACGTGGACTACATCGAGACCCACGGCACCGGCACACCGCTGGGGGATGCGACGGAGTTGGCCTCGTTGAACAACTTCTTCGCCCCCCATCGCCCGGACGACCGGAAAATCACCATCGGTTCGATCAAGTCGGTCATCGGCCATCCCCTGGCCGCTGCCGGCGGCGCGTCGCTCGCCAAGGCCTTGATGATACTGCGCCACAAAGGCATTCCACCGCAGCCCGGCTACCGCCCCAGCACCAAGGTCGACGACACCTGCCTGCGACTCGCCACCCAGCAGGTGCAGCCTCTGCAAGCGCGTCCGTCGGCGCTCCGGATTGGCATCTCCAGCTTTGGTTTTGGCGGCGCCAACGCACACCTGGTGGTGGACGAATACCTGCCCGGCGACCACCCTGCCACAGATCCCGCAACCACCTCCGGCGTGCTGATGCTGGACCTTGCCATTGTCGAGGCTGAAGCCGCGCTGGGCAGCCACCGCTCGTTGCAAGCATTCCAGCAGCAGCTCGACCAACCCGCCGCACCCTCCGTCGTGTTTCCTTATGGGCGCTTCGTCGATTACACCCCGGCTCCCGGTCAGCCTTTGCTGGGAAAATTCCTCGCCCAGGACCACGTCATCGATATCGACGGCTTCGGCATGGGCCCCAAGCCGCTGGCTCATGTCGATCCGTTCAAGCTGTTGATCACCGATCGCGTCAATCACTTGCTGCGGCGCTTGCAGGGCGTGGCCGGTTCGCCCGGCACCGCGATGGTCATGTGCTGCAACATGGGCGGCGAGCGCTTCAGCAACGCCTATAGCAGCGCCCACAACTTCTATTCCCGGGCACAAGGTGCGGCGCCGGGCGTCGAGGTGACCGACGTGGCAACCATGTTGCCAAACATGCTGTCCGGCTACCCGGCGCAGATTTTCGACTTCAAGGGTTTCCATCAGACCCTGGTCGGCACGGCAGGCCTGTTCTGGCAAACCTTGCTGGCCTCGCCGCAATGGTTCGACAACGGAATCACCACGCTCCTGCTCGGCGCCGGGCGTTTTTTCAGCGGTGAAATCGAGGTCGAGCGCGCTCGGTGCAACGCGACCCAGCAAGGTGAAGGATTGGGTTTGATCGCGCTGCGTCGCTATCAACCCCAGGCCACTGACAACCCGCTGCTGGTGATCCGCGCCGCGGTCCTCGCCCATGCGGCGGGCTCGCTGGAAGAGGCTTGCCGGTTGTTGGGCAAAGCGCCCGGCCACTCTTTGCACGTTGAAGTTTGCGAGTTGCAGCCGGTTGCGACGCCTGCCAGCGGATCGCTGCAGGAAATCACCGGTTTCCTCGCTGAAGCCAGTGGCATCGAAACCCTGCTGGCGGTGATGTTGCGGGGCGCGCCCCATACCGTGATCGAAGTGCGCGAAGCCGGCAAGGCGGTGATGTGGCTGTTTACCGAGCAGCTTCGCCAGTGGAACCCGACCACTGCCGAGGTCAGCTCGCCCATCAAGCATCCGTTCATGTTGCGCTTTGCCCATTCGTCATCCCAGGAACTGCAGCAAGTCATCACGCCTGTCAGCCTGGTCCGCGAGCCGCAGAACGATGGCGTCGACGTGCAGCAGCTCAGCGACATGCTCACCAGCACCCTGCTCTCCGGGCTGCGGGTACGGGTGCGCGCCATGGAAAGCCTGTTCGCCCTGCACCGGGGCGATACCGCCCAGCGCCCGACGCACTGGCAGCGCAGTGCGGAACATAGCGTGATCACCAACGCCCAGCGCAGCCCTCAGTCGCTGCATGCCCAACTCGTGGTGAATGAAGCGCACCCGTACTTCTTCGATCATCCCCTGGATCACATCCCGGGCATCTTGCTGCTGGAGGGCGTGCTGCAACTGCTCGAACTGGCCATGCCGCCTCTGAGCGGAAGGGTCGCCTACATCAAGACCCTGACGATCAGGTTCCAGCACTACGTACAGAAGCAGGACACGGTCGACCTGCACGTCGAACAAGGCGAAGACCCCCTGGTGTTCAACGCGAAGGTCATGCAGGCCGGAAAAGTGATGTGCACCTGCGTCCTCGTCATGGCCTACAGCTCGGCATTCGAGACCTCGCCGGCTGGCGAATTCAGCGCCACGCCCTGCCGCGACAAGGCCCTGTTGCACAAGGCCAGGGCGGAAAACGTCATCGTCAGTGACATGAGCGGCATCGCCCAGGGCCTGAGCGTGGACACCGTGAAACTGCCGCCGGAACACTTCTTCCAGGCCGGCGATCCCCAGCACTATTCGATGGTGTATTTCCTCGAAGTGGCTCGCCAGTGCTACATGCAGATCGCCCACAGTCACCTGCGGATCCCGCTCAATACCCCGATGAACCTGCTGGCCTTGAGTTTCACCCTGGACCGGCCCATCCCCAGGAACAGCCCGCTGTCATTGGCGCCGCAAGCCGGTTTCGATGCGTCGCTCCAGGCCTTCAAGACCAACCGCATCTATATCGACCTGTTCAACCGGGGCGAAAAAATCGGTCAAGCCAGCATTACCGCCCAGGTGCTGAGTCAATCGGCACCGGCAGCCTGAGCATGGAATGGATCTGCCCACCCGGCATGACCGTGCCCCCCACAACCAAGGTGTCGCCGTGAACGATGTCAACGTGCAAGTCATAGTCAAATCGCCCCCTTCTGAAATCTGGAAGCTCTGGAGCAATTTTCCCGAAGCGCCGCTCTGGGATACCGACGTCCGCCAATGTCAGCTCGACGGTCCGTTCCAGGCTGGAACCCGCGGTAGATGTGTCCTCAAGAATGGCTTGGAAATGCCTCTGAAACTGGAGGCCGTGAGTCCGCACGAAAGTTATCGCAACAGCGCCCGGCTGCTCTGGATCGAGCTCGAATTCGACCATGGGATGCGCAGGCTCTCTGCCGATGAAACCCATGTCATCCATAGCGCGAAGATTTCGGGCCCGTTGAGCTTCCTGTACCGCGGGCTGCTGCGCAAAGCGCTGGCCAAGGCGATGACCACCGCACTGGACAACCTGTGCAGGCTGGCTGAACAACGAGCCATCGACACATCGGTGCACGGGAAAACCGCGACGCCCTTACACCTCGTATGAACGTCTTCGGACACGCTTCGCCTACTTATCGATAACAGCAACATTTCGGATCTAGCATGAACCTACAGAAAAACACCCGGTATCTTGTCATGGGCATCATTGGCCTGGGTGGTACCGCCCCGGCGTCGAGTTTCGCCGACACACTCGGCCCCTATGTCAGTGGCATGGGCGGCGTGAACTGGGTCGCTGAGCAGGACCTTAACCAGAACGACCTTGACTTCGTCGAGATGGAATTCAACCAACCGTTGCATTCCGGCTTCGCCACCGGCCTGGCACTGGGCTGGCGATTCCCGGTCGGGCTGAGGCCTGAAGTGGAACTGAGCTACCGCCGCAACACCCTGACTCAGTTCAATCACCGGGTCTACGAAGGTGGCGGCAGCATCGACGGCAAAGGCGAAGAGCAAGCCACCAGCCTCATGGCCAACCTCTGGTATGACGTCACGAACCTGCCAGCCCCCTTGAGCCGGTTCACCCCTTACGTCGGCGGTGGCCTGGGCTACGCCGTGCTGACCATCACCGGCCTGGAAGCCGGCGGCGTCGAGTTCGGCGACACCCATCGCGACACCGTCTCGGCCTGGCAACTCGGCACCGGGGTCGCCTACGAGCTCAGCGAGCATTGGTCCATGTCCCTGGATTATCGCTACTTCAAGACCGGTGAAGCGCACTTCGGCAACATCCAGGGCCTGCCCCAGGGCGATGTGAAAACGGAGTACAACGCCCAGTCCCTGATGCTGGGTTTGCGATACTGGTTGTAAGCGGTAGACGGAGCGGCGCCTTGCCTCATTCGCAGGGCGTCCGGTCGGTGACCGCGCCAGTACCCCAAACTGGAAAATTTTGAGAGGATGCATGCCAAGAACGCCATGGAATACAGGCTTTCCAATTTCCATCCCCGTGGCGGTCCGACATGTACATCCCTCTCTTCCAAAGCTTACGGGCACGCTTCGCCATCGTCGTGGCGCTGGTGGTGCTGCTGCTCAGTTGCATCTTCGGCACCGTTATCGGCGAGTCCTCCATTTCGCGGCTCAAGGAGCAAACCGGGCTGCAACTGAGCGAATATGCCTACTCGATGATCGATCGCCTCGATCGCGACATGAGCAACCGTTCAAAAGCGCTCACGGTCCTGAGCAAGCTGGAAACCCTGCGCAACACGGCGAACCCCGGCGAAGCACGCGCCCTGCTCGACCACCTTAGCCAGCAATTCCCGAACTATTCCTGGATCGGCCTCACCGACGCCCACGGCAAAGTGGTCGCTTCGACCAACGGGGTGCTCGCAGGCGCCGACATCTCGCAACGACCGGTCTTTGCCAATGCGCGGGAAAAGACGTTCATTGGCGATGTCCACGAAGCCGTCCTGCTGGCCAAGTTGCTGCCGAATCCTTCCGGGGAAGCGATGAAATTCGTCGATATCAGCATGCCAATCAAGGACGTCGCCGGAAATCTCACGGGGGTGCTCGCGACGCATCTTTCCTGGGAATGGGCTGCGGAAGTCGGCCGATCGCTTTTTGCCCCCCTGCAGGAGCGCCTGCCTGGCCTGGAGTTCCTGGTCATCAGCAAGGACGGCACCGTCTTGCTGGGCCCCAAGGACATGATCGGCAAGCCCGCCGGTGTCACGCTCGACGGGCGCGGACAAAGCTGGTCGGTGGAGCGCTGGCCGGACGGTAAGCTCTATCTGGCAGGTGCGGCGCAAAGTGTCGGCGTCGACGACTATCCCGGCCTGGGATGGACCGTGGTGACCCGCCAGCCCGCCGAGATCGCCTTTGCGGCTGCACGTGAGATGCGCAATGAAATACTCCTCTGGGGCGGCCTGCTGTCCATCCTGTTCGCGGTCATCGGATGGATCATGGCAGGTATTCTCACCGGGCCGGTGAACGTCATCGCCGAGGCTGCCGCGCGCCTTTCCGAAGGCGCCGATGTGGGGATTCCCTTGCTCAAGGGCACGCGCGAAGTCGAAACGCTGAGTGTCGCGATCCGGCACCTCGTTGACAGCCTCACCCGAAAAAGGGGTCAGTTGGCGGTGGTCGAGGGTATCGCCTACCGCGATGTCGTCACCGGCCTGCCGAATCGGGCAGCCTTGGAAAAGTACATCGAGGCGGTACGCAGCGAGGTCGACGTACAGCCTGGCTTCGGCGTGCTGTGCCTGGATCTGGACGGGTTCAAGCCCATCAACGATTGCTTCGGCCATGCCGTTGGCGACGCATTGCTCCAGGAGGTCGGCCTCCGGCTCCTGGCCGCTGTGCGCGATGGCGACATCGCTGTGCGCCACGGCGGGGATGAATTCGTATTGCTGCTGCGCCTGCGTACCGGAGAATCCTTGTCCAGCATGCAGGGTGCCGCCCAGCGCATCATCGCAAAACTGGCCGAGCCGGTCGTGCTGGCCGGGGAGTCGATCACGATCGGCTGCAGTATCGGCGGGACGCTGTGGACCGGCGGCGAGTTTACCGATGCGCTGGCCCAGGCCGATGAAGCGCTCTACCGGGCCAAGCGTGCGGGCAAGTCCCAGGCGAAATTCCATGACACCTCGTTCACCGAGGCCGGACATACCGGAGCAAAGGTCTGAGGCGCTAGCGCAAGGTCTGAAGCGCCTCGCGCCCGGCAAAACGAGCAGCGGCCACCGCCCTGTTGGGAACGTTCAGCGCACGGATCAACGAAGAGACATGAATGCGCACGGTGAAGGGAGAGATCTCAAGCGCTGAGGCGATTTCCTTGTTGGTCTTGCCTTCGGCAATCAATTGCCAGACCTCTCGCTGCCGTGACGTGAGCTTGCTCATATCATCGTCGGAACCCAATGGGAGCGGGCCCGAAGACTCGTACCTGACCAGCACTTCGCCACGGCGAATATCGGCGATGGCCTGGCCGACCTGGTCGGGAGAAAGGCTCTTGCCGACAAACCCGTCCACACCGGTGGCCATGACACGGCCAATGACATCGCTGTCATCCAGGGTCGAAACCACAATCATCACGGTGTGCTTGAGTGCCTGGCGCAACTGCGCGAGCTCGCTGATGGAGCCCAGGCCGGGAAGACGTATTTCAAGAATCAGCGTATCGAGAGGTTGTCCGTTCGTTGCCAGCGTCCGTACTTCCTCCAGGCTCCCTGCTTGTTCGATCATTGCGTCAGGTATCAGGCGTTCCAGCAACACCATCATCCCCTCTCGGAACAGCGGATGCTCATCTGCCACGATCACCCGGCAAATCTTCCGACCCGAGACGCGTCTCTCATCGCGTCCCATACTGCATCTTGACGACTTCACTGATTCTCTGCGCAACGCCATTGAACGGAGGCGTGACGGATCGGATCGACTGACCACGATAAGGTCCGTCCGCGGGAAACCAGTTCTGGACAACGACAACCTGTTTCGGTTGCCCGGCCGAAACCGGGCCCGTGGAGATTTCATTGGTGAATTTGCAGGTATCAAACGTCCCCAGGGCCGTCTTGATCGTTTCACGCCCGTTGTACGTCAGCTTCTCGACGACATCGAACTCGACCGCTCCCCCAGCGCTCACCGCTTTGTTTTTGTAGCTGACGGTGACGGTCTGCCCAGGTTGCAGATCAATCGGTGTGGAAGCGGGAGGCTGGTAGGTGGTGGTCACCAACGATGCCCCGGCACCATGACGATCACCGTAACGAACCAGCCGACCGTCCTTGATCTCGGCGAAGGTCGTCGTCAGGAAAAACGGCGCATTGTTCAGGAACGACGTGTGCACCGAAGCCACCGGATTGGCGCCGGCAAACGCCTCGCGCCCGAGCGCCTCGGTTTTACCGCGACTGGTGGCTGGCGACAGGTTGTCGCGACTTTCATACTCCACCACCGTCCCGGCCTGGAAATCCGCCTCGTTGGTGCAAGCCGCCGAGGATGTCTCACTGGCAGTGGCAGCCGACGCACCGGCGATCAAAGAACCCCAGCCACTGGCGACAAGGGCCGAGACGGCGAATGCCGTTGCGAGGCGCTTGCGATAAGCCGGGCAGATGCTGGACTTTCTGGCAGGTGTGCTTTTCAAAAAACAGATCCTTGTTCAAATAGGCTCGTTGCGACCGATCGAAAACCCGATAGCGCTCATAGGTTAGGGTCGAGTGCCGAGCGGCGCTATAGCGCAAGTGTGCTATAGGCTTTGCCCTCGTTCTGGATGGGGGTGATGATCGAGACTACCGATACGCGCCAGACCATGACATCATAAAGCCATCTTTTTTGATCGAGCCTGGACGTGCTTCATTCTTCAGCCTTGAAACCGTATCAGAGGCTTGTATGACCGAATCACTGGAGCGCTTTGTCCAGGCGCAAGCGTCAACCTATGACCACGCTTTGCTCGAGCTACGGCGCGGCCGCAAGGAAGGCCACTGGATGTGGTTCATCTTTCCCCAACTACGCGGCCTGGGTGTCAGCGAGAACGCCACCTACTACGGCCTGCGCGACCTGGAAGAAGCACGCGACTATTTGCATCACCCGCTTCTGGGACCACGACTGGAGTGCGCAACCCGCGCCGTCCTGGACTCGGAAGTCGCGGTAGAGAAACTCCTGGGGACACTCGACGCCATGAAATTCGCGTCCTGCATGACGCTGTTCGCAGCGGCCGCGGGCGCGCATTGCGTGTATGCCCAGGCGCTGGAGGGTGGGGTGAATGTCGACTCAAGAACACTGGAACTACTTAAGGAGCAAGAGAGAAAAAATGTCTAATTACGAAACATGGACGTTGGTGGTCCAGGTGGCCGTGGCCCTGGTGGCCCTGCTGTCGATGTACCTGGTTGTTCGCCAGGTGGTCATACTGACGGCACAACTGAAGGCGACTCAACAGGCTTCCGAGGCCCAGAGCATCATTTCGATTGTCGAGTTCCTGCAAGCCAGCCAGGCCCGCGATGCCCGGCAAGCGGTTCGCGCCACGCTGTCGACCCTGCATCATGACCAATGGGACGCAACCCATGTCCAGCATGCCTCGCTGACCTGTGCGAACTACGACGTCGTCGCGGCGTTATTGCGGGCCGACTTGATCAAGAACAAGCACATCATCATCGAAAACTGGGCGCCGAGCATCAAGCACTGCCACCAGATACTTGCCCCTTTCATTGAGACAAAACGCGCCCAGCCCGGCGGCGACCGAAAGTACTGGAGCAACTTCGACTGGCTGCGCGAGCAGTGCTCTAAGGTCTGACGGGGGTTGTGACAGTGAATCCAGAAGCCATTTTCGCTGAAACGGTGAAACGCCTGCGAGCGGCCAGGCACCTTGCCATTTTTACCGGTGCCGGCATTTCCGCACAAAGCGGTATCTCCACGTTCCGTGATCCCTCGACCGGCCTCTGGGCGCGTTACGACTCAAAGAAACTGGCCACCCCCGCCGCCTTCGCCAAAGACCCTGCGCTGGTATGGGCATGGTACAGCTGGCGCCGAACGCTGGTTAACCAAGCGCCCCCCAATGACGCGCACCGAGCAGTCGCCAGGCTGACCCAGAGCTTGCCCCGCGTGACCGTCATCACGCAGAACGTCGACGACCTGCTCGAACGCGCCGGGTCCAAGGAGGTGATTCATCTTCACGGTGATCTGGCCAGCGCCCGCTGCTTCCAGTGCAACCGTCCCTACCTGGGCGCGTTGCCCGTGGACATCGGGCCAGACTGCGACAGCCTGGCCCCCCCGCGTTGCCCACACTGCGACGGCCAGATCCGCCCCAATGTCGTCTGGTTCGGCGAGAAAATGCCGGAACAGGAACTGGACCAGGCCTTCAGCGCGGCCCGCGACTGCGACGTCATGCTCTCCATTGGCACTTCTGGAGAGGTCTACCCGGCGGCACGGATTCCAACATTGGCAACCGAGCATGGCGCCTGGCTGGTGCACATCAATATCAAACCGATGGGGGCCGCTTCCGATAAAACGCTGGTGGGCGATGCGACATACTGGTTGCCGAGGCTGGTTGAGGCGTTGGGCTGAGAGGTGGCCTGCAAGGCTTGCCCGACACCGCTGAACTGAACCGGGAGGTCGTCGCCCAGGCCGATCATGAATTGTCGCAGTCGCGTTGTTAGGGGCCGCTGCGCAGCCCAGCGGGAGCAAGCTCCCTCGCCACAAAAACGGTGAACAGATGATGGGCGCA
>NZ_JACNDD010000090.1:0-27592 GCF_017351395.1 Pseudomonas sp. FW305-28 | reverse complement strand
AAAAAACACCTCCATTAAGGCGTATAACGCTAAAAGCGTTTCATGCCTGCAAGCCGTTCGCCCATGGCTCATTTCATTGATGGAGTAACGACATGACCACAGCCCCCTTCCTCGCCAACCTGTTCCCCGGTGCCGCCGACATCCCCGACGCCTACCGCCTCGAAGGTCGGATCGAGCAGCGCGAATACCTGGTCGACGGCGTCCTGCAAACCTGGCAAGGGCCGCTGGCCGTCGTCCGCAGCCCCGTCTACCTGACCGGCGAGCTGGGTGATGAACAAGTGATTCTCGGCAGCACGCCCCTGCTGGATGCCGAGACCGCCCTCACCGCCCTGGACGCCGCCGTCCGGGCTTACGATCGCGGCCAGGGCCAGTGGCCGACGATGCGCGTCGCCGAGCGCATCCGCCATGTGGAAACCTTCCTGGCGCGCATGCGCGAGCAGCGCGAAGCCGTGGTCAAGTTGCTGATGTGGGAGATCGGCAAGAACCTCAAGGACTCCCAGAAGGAATTCGACCGCACCTGCGATTACATCGTCGACACCATCAATGCCCTCAAGGAACTGGACCGCCGCTCCAGCCGTTTCGAGCTGGAACAGGACACCCTCGGGCAGATCCGTCGCGTTCCCTTGGGCGTGGCCTTGTGCATGGGGCCCTACAACTATCCGCTGAACGAAACCTTCACCACCCTGATTCCGGCCTTGATCATGGGCAACACCGTCGTGTTCAAGCCGGCCAAGCTCGGTGTGCTGCTGGTACGGCCGCTGCTCGAAGCCTTCCGCGACAGCTTCCCGGCGGGTGTGATCAACGTGATCTACGGCAGCGGCCGGGAAACCGTCAGCGCGCTGATGGCCAGCGGCAAGATCGACATCTTCGCCTTCATTGGCACCAACAAAGCCGCCAGCGACCTGAAGAAACTCCACCCGCGCCCGCACCGCTTGCGTGCCGCCCTGGGGCTGGATGCGAAGAATCCCGGGCTGGTGCTGCCGGATGTGGACCTGGACAACGCGGTCAGCGAGGCGCTGACCGGCTCGCTGTCCTTCAACGGCCAACGCTGCACGGCGCTGAAAATCCTGTTTGTCCATGAAGACGTGGCACCGGCATTCATCGAGAAATTCAACGCCAAGCTGGCCGGCCTGAAACCCGGCATGCCGTGGGAAGAGGGTGTGGCGCTGACGCCGCTGCCCGAGGCGGGCAAGGTCGACTACCTGCATTCACTGGTCGCCGATGCGGTCGCCAAGGGCGCGGAAGTGAAGAATGTCCACGGTGGCGAATCGCGCAATTCGTTCTTCTATCCGGCGGTGCTGTATCCGGTGAACACGGCGATGCGGGTCTACCACGAAGAACAGTTCGGCCCGGTCGTGCCCATCGTGCCGTACCGCGACCTCAACACCGTGGTCGATTACGTACTGGAGTCCGACTTCGGCCAGCAGCTCAGCATTTTCGGCACCGACCCGGCACAAGTCGGCAAGCTGGTGGACACCTTCGCCAACCAGGTCGGCCGCATCAACATCAACGCCCAGTGCCAGCGTGGCCCGGACACCTTCCCGTTCAATGGCCGGAAGAACTCGGCCGAGGGCACCTTGTCCGTCCACGATGCGCTGCGCACCTTTTCCATCCGCACGCTGGTGGCGACCAAGTTCCAGGAGAGCAACAAGGCGTTGATCAGCGACATCATCCGTGAGCGGGATTCCAACTTCCTGACCACGGACTACATCTTCTGATCCACGCCCGGAGGGCTACGACAGGGCTGGGCGACGCCACTTGATGCCCCAGCCCTGTTGCATGCCGGCAGCCGCCAGCAGGATCGCCGCCACCCCCAGCCATTGCAGCGGTTCGAGGCGATGGCCGAAGGCGAACCAGTCGACGAAGATCGCCGCGATCGGATAGATGAACGACAAAGCCCCGGTCAACGCGGTCGGCAACCGCTGGATGGCGCTGTACAGCAGCACGTACATCACGCCGGTGTGCACCATGCCCAGGGTCAACAGGCTGGCCCAGGCCTGGGCGTGTTGCGGTAACGCCGAGAAGTTCGCCCAGGGCGCCAGCAGCAACACGCCGGTGCTGACCTGGATCAGGGCGATCAGATGGGGTGGTGTGCCCGTCAGACGCTTGATGATCAACGCCGCGACGGCGTACAGCAGCGCCGCCCCCAACGCCAACGCAATGCCCAGCAGATAGTCACCGCCACCCTGCCCTTGCTCACCATGGGCACTGACGATGGCCAGCATTCCGAGAAACGACACCGCCAGCCAGAACAGTTTTTGCGCAGTTATTTTCTCCCCCAGGAACAACGCCGCCAGGCCTACCAACATGAACGGCTGGACGTTGTACACCGCCGTGCCGATGGCGATCGAAGCACGGGAGTAAGAGGCAAATAACAACACCCAGTTACCGACGATCGCCACTCCACTGAGCACCGCCAGCAGGAAGGTGGCACGGGTGAGGATGCCGGGCCGCAAAAAGCCGAAACCGGCGCAGATCAGCAGCAAAGTCACGGCACCGAACACGCAGCGCCAGAACACCACATCCAGCACCGGCAAACCGGAAACCAGCACGAACCAACCAATGGTTCCGGAGATCAGCATGGCGGCGGTCATTTCCAGCGAACCGCGGCGTAAGGTCTTGTCCATCTTCAGGCTCCTTCAGCAAGTGGGCACAGTATGCCGAGCCGACCCGAACCTTCTCCATGGCTTGAAAAAGGCTAAACTGCGTTTCGACCTTTTTTATCAAGGCAACTTCACGCATTCGCCTAATGGAGCTGAAATGACTGACGATATTGACCAGATCCTCATCAGCGCCCTGATGGAAGACTCCCGACGCTCCCTCAAGGCCCTGGCAAACCTCAGCGGCCTGTCCTCCCCCAGTGTCGCCGAACGTCTTCGCCGGCTCGAGGAACGCGGCGTGCTCAGGGGCTACACCGTCGAAGTGGACCCCAAGTGCTTCGGCTATCAACTCCAGGCCATCGTGCGCATCCGCCCGCTACCGGGACAGTTGCAGGAAGTGGAGCGGCAGATCCAGGCCATCGCTGAATTCACCGAATGCGACAAGGTCACCGGCGACGACTGTTTCATCGCGCGCCTGCATGTGCGCTCGATGGAACAGCTGGATACCTTGCTGGACAAGCTCAATGTCCACGCCGAGACCAATACGGCCATCGTCAAGAAGACCCCGGTCAAGCGGCGGTTGCCGCCGATGGCGTGAGTGGAAACCGGCCTCGGATCGCCCGAGGCCGGGAAAGCGGGTTACTCGAGCTCTTCCAACTCGGGACTGCGCTGCACTTTGTGCACTTGTTCCTCAGGCGCGTTGCTCGCTTTGATCAACCTGAGCGTCTGGAGCTTGGTGCAGGCATTGACGCCATCGGCATAGACGCCGCTGTGGTTGCACTTCCAGTCATAGAAATTGGCCAGGGCTCCGGACAGTTGCAGGCTGTAGTCCGTGCTTTGCGTGCCCGGGCTGAACGGCTGACCGGCCGGAATGTTCTGGAACCATTGCATCCAGACATCGCCTCCCACAGGTGGCGGGTTGGCCTGGAACGTCGGGTTCATGATCGCCAGTTGCTGGTACTCGGCGGTCATGTGGCAACTCAGGCAGGACGCCTGGGGGTTGTCCACCGGCCCATTGAGTCGCCCGTTCCAACCCAGGTGGGTCGGTGGCAGTTCCTGGGTGTTGGCGTTGATCGCGGTCTGTTTCAGGGCCGGGTTGATCTTGGTGACGACCGGCTTGGGGTTGGTAAAGTCATTGCCGGTTACCTTCGGATCATTGCCCCACATGATCCCCACCGGCACCAGGTTGTTCCAGTTCGCCTTGCCGGTCTTGGCGCCGTTGTATTGGAACGTGCCGAACAGCCAGCCGGTATCGCTCACGCGGGTGTCGCGCACGGCAATGTCCATCTGAATCAACGCCACCTTGGTGACGTGCCGTTTGGTCGAAGTGAAGGTTTCGGCGGTGTAGGCGTTCCAGAGCAATGGGTTCGCCAGGAACGGCACCGTCTTGACGTCTATATCGGCGAACAGCGCCTTGCAGACCACCGTGCCGTTGGCAAAACTCTTGGGTTTGGAGGTATGGCTTGGGTCTGGATTATCCGGGTCTTTCCAGACCTGGCCGATGGTGTAGGCCCCTATATCGTTATAGATCCCCACTGCGTAGGTCTGCCCGCTGTCGGTCTGCGTACTTGCCAGTTGCCCGGGCTGAATCGGTGCCTCCTTGGTCAGCCCGCTGATGCCTTCACGACCGTTGGGACCGTAATGCTGCCAAGGCATGTGATACCACTGGCGAACCTTGTTCTTCTGTACCTTCCAGCCAATTTCAGTATTGCCTTCCAAGCAATACTTTTTCACTTCCTCCATGTACGGGCGCCAGGTTTCAAAGTCATTGGAGAATGTCTTGGGCAAATGTTGGAAGAATGCCGGTACCGACGCTGCGCCCGGGGCCACCTTCGGATAATCCTGGCTGAGCTGGAACGGCGCTCCAGAGTATGCACTCTTGGGCGGGGCGTAGCCGAAATCGGGGAAGACTCCGGCATGGACGCTAGCGGTGGACAATGCCCCCGTCAGGGCCAGCCACACGATGATCTTTCCTTGAGGCTGCTTCATCAATATCTCCTTATAGGGAAACGCCTGCTATCGCATCGGATTCCTGGCCGATGTGCAGGGCCTCCTTCTGTTATCAGGCTGCAGCACGATGCCCAAGCCTGCTCACGGTCCTGCGGAGTCGCCTTGATAGCCTCCCAATCCCAACAAACGGCCACGACCAGACCGGGCTCGGTGGCCGAATACGTAATGGGGGAAAATTCAGGTAGGTAACCAAGCGATCCACTTCTTGCCTCCCATGGCACTAAGCTTCCATGTCCATAGGTGTAGATCATTTATTCAAAGGTGCCATCTGTTTCAGGTTTTTTGTTGGCCATTGGCCACAACTCGAAACACGGGCGAAAAAAAGCCCGCCGAAGCGGGCTTTTCGTTCATCGCGGATGCAATCAGTCGTCACGACCCATCAGGCCGAACAGCTGCAGCAAGCTGACGAACAGGTTGTAGATCGATACATACAGGCTGACAGTCGCCATGATGTAGTTGCGCTCGCCGCCGTGGATGATGGCGCTGGTCTGATACAGGATGCAGACCGACGAGAACAGCACGAAGCCGGCGCTGATCGCCAGTTGCAGGCCGCTGATCTGGAAGAAGAAGCTGGCCAGCACGGCCCCCATCAGGACGAAGAAACCTGCGGTGATGAAACCGCCGAGGAAACTCATGTCCTTGCGGGAAATCAGCACGTAGGCCGACAGGCCACCGAATACCAGGGCGGTCATTGCAAAGGCCGAGCTGACCACTTCGGCGCCGCCCTGCATTTGCAGGTAGCGATTGAGGATCGGGCCGAGCAGGAAGCCCATGAAGCCGGTCAGGGCGAAAGCCGACACCAGGCCCCAGGCCGAATCACGGAGTTTGTTGGTGAGGAAGAAAAGACCATAGAAACCGATCAGCACGACGAAGATGTTCGGGTAACCCACCCGCATCTGTTGTGCGACGTAGGCCATCACACCGCTGAAAGCGAGTGTGAGTGCCAGCAGGCCATAAGTGTTGCGCAGGACGCGGCTAACCTCTAGCTGCTCAGCCTGCACGCTGTTGTTCACTGCGTAATCCTGTTCGCGCATGGCGACACTCCTCCGGTTTTGAAACATTCAGTGGCAAGGATCATAACAGACGCTCTGTAACAAGCTACGTAGAGAGTTTGACAGTGTGTTTCATTCGGGTATTATGGCGCCCGCAACGCAATACGGAGGTGTGGCCGAGTGGTTTAAGGCAACGGTCTTGAAAACCGTCGACTGTAACAGGTCCATGAGTTCGAATCCCATCGCCTCCGCCATCTTCTAACGTTAAAGCCCTGATTATTCAGGGCTTTTTCGTGTCTGGCATTCAGAACGCCAATTGCAGCTTCAACATTGGACACCGCTATGGCAAACCCTCCCAAGCCAATCAAGGAAAGAAAAGTGACCAGTAAAACCATCGGCTCCATCGGTGCTGCAATCATCGGCATCGTCTTGTTGTGCGTACTGTTCGGCAGTTGGTACACGGTCGACGAGACCGAGCGCGGCGTGCTGCTGCGCAACGGGGCACTGGTCGGGGTGGTTGAACCGGGATTGTCCTTCAAGACGCCCTTCATCGAATCCGTACGCATGATCAGCGTCCAGAGCCAAGTCACCGCTTACGAAGACCTGCAGGCCTACAGCAAGGATCAACAATCCGCCCAGCTCAAGGTGTCCGTGTCCTGGCATATCGCCCCTTCCGATGTGGCGAAGGTCTATACCCAGTTCAAGGACCTTGAAGGCATCCGCGACCGGATGATCAGCCGCCAGGTGCCGACCCAGGTGGAAAACGTCTTTGGCAAGTTCAACGCCGTGGCTGCCGTGCAGAACCGCGTCCAACTGGTCAACGATATTTCCACGGCCATCAAGGCCACCATTACCGGGCCCGTGATCATCGACAGCGTCCAGGTCGAAAACATCGATTTCAGTGATGCCTACGAAAAAGCCATCGAAGCGCGCATGGCCGCGGAAGTCCAGGTCAAGACCCGCGAACAGCAACTCGCCACCGAGCAGGTCCAGGCGCAGATCCGGGTGACACAGGCCCAGGCGGAAGCCGATTCGCAAGTGGCCCAGGCCAAGGCGGACGCACTGGCAACCGAGCTGCGCGGCAAAGCTGAAGCCGAGGCCATCAAGGCGCGGGCCCAGGCCCTGGCCAGCAACCAGAACCTGGTGGAGCTGACCAAGGCCGAGCGCTGGAATGGCGTGCTGCCCACTACAGTGCTGCCGAACAGCGCCATGCCCTTCATCGACATCAAGTAATACCCCAGGCGCGGCCTGCCTGGCCGCGCCTGCTTCATCCCGAAGCGCCCTCACCAAGCACCGCCCCTCTCGTTAGCGCTACACTCGGCAATGAACCCGACGTTCATCGTCAGCAGGGAGCTCAACGTGTACCCAGGCAAAAGCAGACCGACACGCTCCACCGCACGACGTTTATCTCGCCTCCCCTTCGGCTCATGCCTTGAGCAACTCCCTCCCCTCGGCAATTCACCGACGCATTCGATAAGCACCCTGGACAGGAGAGTAGCGTGACCACTCTTATCAAAAAATATAAATGGCCCGCCCTGTTGGCCGTCGCGCTTATTGTGTTTTCCGCACTGATATTCTTTTTGATCAAGTCATACACGTACGACTCATCGACCTACTTCGAGTCCCGCGACTTCATTCGTCAACTCAAACAATCCGACGCGAACTGGAACGGCAAGATCCTGAGGAAAAAGATCGGCATCAACAACAACCTGTCACTGGCCCCGCCCCCGGAGGCCGACAGTCGCTGGCAGCAATTGGAACGACTCAATAACTCCGGCCCCTTGGCGGCGCTTTGGGCGTCCCGGCGCAACGGTTATGTGGATGCCGTCAAAAACAAGACCTTACTGGTGGAGCAATTCGAACAACACAACGCCCGGCTGCGCACGTCCCTGGATGCGCTGCCGCAGGCCGAAGACCAGATTCAAACGCTGCTCAAGGACATGCATATCGAAAGCCCCACGGAGCGCCTGACCGTGGCGTCCAATGTGCTTGAGTTGAGCCTGACGACACTGGAGTTCGGGCTTTATGTCACGACGGACAAAGCCCGGGAAATACAAGGCAAGTTGACTGAGCTGGAGCCGTACATTCACCAGTTGCCCGCCGCCTATCAGGCGCCCTTCATCAGCCTCATCCAGCACGTCAAAACCATCGTCCAGGAGCAACCGGTGGTCAATGACCTGCTTGACCGCATCAGCGTCATTCCGGTTGCCCAGGAACTGGACAACATCAATGAGCTGTTGAACGAGACACAGCGCAGGACTGCCGCAACCGACCGTCAATACCACATCTACCTGGCTGTGTGCGCCAGCCTGATGGCACTGCTGATGATCTACCTGGCGGTGCGCCTGGTGCGCAGCTATGCCGTGATCAATCAGATCAACCAAGCGTTGCAATCGTCCAACGAACGCCTGGAAGAGCGCGTGCAGGAGCGTACCCGCGAGTTGAAGGAAGCCGAACGCGAACTGGTGGATGCGGCCCGAATGGCGGGCATGGCCGAAATAGCGACGAATGTGTTGCACAACGTCGGCAATGTACTCAACAGCGTCAATATTTCCGCCGAGCTGGTGACCCGCAAGTTGAGGAGCAGCAAGACGCTCGGGCTCACGAAAGCGGTCAACATGATGAACGAACATGCCGAGGACCTTGGCCGGTTCATTACCCTTGATGAAAAAGGTCGGTTGCTGCCGCGTTACTTCAACGAGTTGGTCGACTCCATTGCCGCCGAACAGAGACTGCTTATCGATGAACTGGCACAGTTGACCAAGAGCATCGATCACATCAAGGAAATCGTCACGACTCAACAGACTTACGCAGGGGCCGCCAGGCTGATCGAACCGCTCAATGTCAGCGACCTGTTCGAAGATGCGCTGCGCATGAACTCGGGCGCCCTGAGCCGGCATCACGTCACCGTCATCAAGGATTACCAGGACGTACCCGCGATCATGGGGGACAAGCACAGGTTATTGCTGATCCTGATCAACTTGATCAGCAACGCCAAATTCGCCATGTCGCACATCAGCGAACATCCGCGTGAAATGACCCTGGGGATCCGTATCCTCGACGAAACCCAGCTGAGCCTGAGCGTCAAGGACCGCGGAGAAGGCATTTCCCCCGAGAACCTGGCGCGCATCTTCAACCATGGTTTCACCACCCGCAAGGACGGTCATGGCTTTGGCCTGCACAGCTGCGCCCTGGCAGCGGTCGAAATGAACGGCCGCCTCCATGTTCATAGCGACGGCCCCGGGCAAGGCGCGCTGTTTACCCTGGAGATCCCGTTGGAGCTGGCGCGCGCCTGATCAGCGAAGGACGCAGGCTGACCCAACGAGATCGCGAGCAAGCTCGCTCCCACAGGGGATCTATGATGGACGCACTCTTGATGGGCACCCAGGAAAAACTGTGGGAGCGAGCTTGCTCGCGATAGCGGTGTGCCTGTCACCCAGAATTTGAATCTGCTGACCGCATCGCGAGCAGGCTCGTTACCCCTTATTTCGTGTTCCCAGGCCGGCCGCTACGGTTTCTCCGGGTCGGCAATGCCGCCGCGTAGGCCAGCGCTTCCTCCCGGGAAGCAAAGGAACCCAACCGGTCAGCCTGGGTACAGACTCTCCATGGGCCACTGTTTACGCTGAGCACGTCATAACCGTTGATGTGCATTTTCGTCATCATCGCAGTACTCATGATCACCTCCGACTTTAACAAGGGTGCATCACCTACCATACACGCTGATTACCCGCGGTGCCGACCGGACGTCGCGACGCCGATTGCACCCGTGGTGCCCTCAGTGGGAATCCGAATCCCACAACCAGTCCCACAACCCCGGCAAATGGACGGGCTCTGCGCTGTGATCGACCGTCCGGGCCAAGGCCGCTCGCTCCAATGCCTGGTGGTCATCGTAGAACGGCTTGGCGGCGGTCCTCATGCCGGTGGCCTTGGCGCTGTCGAGCAGGATCTGCAGGTATTCGCGGGCATGTCGGGCGGTATAACGATTGATGTCGTGAAAGGTCACCACCACCGGGATAACCCCATCCACCGCTGGCAGTTGTCCGGCGGCGATGCGCTCGCGCACCTCGGAGAGTTGTCGGGTCAGGTTGATCCGCCGCCGGGGGCTCATCGTGATGCCCCAGACCTTGCCGTCATTGGCGCTCAGGTCGGTCAACAAGATGTGCAGGCCATGTTGCCGGTAGGCAGCTGCGGTACGCCTGTCGAAACTCCAGAAAGGTGGCCTGACCAGGGACGGTGCCGAGCCGGTCATGGCGGCAATATCACTCCCGCCGCGGGTGAGCGATTGCTCCAGCTCATCAGGGCTCAGAAACCGATGATTGGTGTGCCAGTAGGTCGCCGTATGGAAACCCAGCACATGGCCTTCCTGCTGCTGACGACGCATCACTGAGCGGCCGATATCGCTGCCGCCAGCCCGCGGCCCGCGGGTCTGTAGGAAAAACACGGCCTTGATGCCGGGTTGTACCGCGTTGTCTGCGAGTGCGTCCAGCACCTCCAGGCTAGGGTTCCAGATAGACGAGGCGCTGGGACCGTCATCGAATGTCAGCAGGAAACGGATCGGAGGTTGTTCGTGCAAGCGTTGTTCGGTTTGCGGCGTCAGTTCGATGGGAGCACCAATGCAACCCGATAAACCGATGGCGAGGGCTGCGATGAACAGGACCCTGGCGATTTTTTTCATGTTTTGCCTTTAGTTGATGCCGCGTTGCTTCGCCTTTGATCCCTGGCCGACGGTGTTGAAGCCCACCTTGGAGAAGGGTAACCGGGTTTGGTTCCTTCCTGTAAACAATGGCTGTTCGCAAAATTTGTTGTTGCCTCGCGCTTGAGCTTGAGCGGCATTAATTCGACCGTCTGGAAATTCGATGGAATTTTCCCAATGCCTTTGTATCCATCCGTATAGGACTATATTAGGGAGGATTTATGGGCGGGCCATCGCTTTACATCATTGACTACATACTCCATGGCGAACCCAAGTCATTCATTATTCGCGCAGAAGTGATGAATAACTCCGAGGCTTGGCATTGGGCCAGTTGCGACGCGGGGGTCGGGCGCATACCGAAATTCGGCAGGGAGAAGGTCAAGCGGGTTTCCAAGCCCCTGGCGGAAAAATACGGCATTACCGATGTACGCTGGCGGGCGAGCGTCGCGCCGACCTGGGTCAAGGAGTCCGGCTGAAATAACGTGTACCGTTTCCGGCGCGCCGGTTGTCTGGCCGGGCGCCGGATTCTTCGACAGATCCGAAATAACTCAACTACGCTTAAACCACAGCATGACCCGCCCCTGGCGGGTTTCGTGCTGCCTCATCAACCCTGAATGGAGGTGTGACATGTCCGAAAAAGAGTCCATCACCACCCTGCTCACCCTGCTGGAATCGCGTCAGGCCAGGCTCACGGCAGCCTGCAAGGAAATCGCCGATTGGGTCGACCACCAAGGTGGGCACCCTACCGCGGTGCGTATCCGCGACCGGCTCAACGACATCGACAAGGACGCTCCGTCGATCCAGAGCGCGCTGACGTCACTCAAGCCCGCCGAGCCGCCGCTGCCCAAGTTCCGCTGACGCACCACGTCAGAGGTTCCCCCTTGAGTTCTACCGGTTGGAAAACCGATGGAACGCGGGCATTTTTTGCGCCTCGAAATGGATAGTCACCGGTGCAAATCAAAGAATTTTCGCCCATGGCGCGTGCATGGCCGCTACCCCCGCTCATTCAGATAAGCGACCCACCGCTCATAGGCTTCATGTTGACGCTGAACCGCCTCATCCCAAGTCGATCCGCTCATCTGATGGACACATATGAGCTTCATCATTTCCGCTGTTGCCGTATCGAGCTCCACCAAGAGCTCGTGGGATTTGATCTTGAAGTCTTCAACGGTGGTCATCTGTCTGTCCTTCCCCTACCGGGGCCAGCCATTGCACCCAACATGGATTCATTTTTTCGAAGCTGATTCCCTTTGAGGCGATAGCCGGTCGAAAGCCCGGTGCTGACGGTAGGGAAGATCGACTGGAGCGATGACAAGCTCAAATGAACTCAGCTTTTCCCACCCCGTCATGGTCGTACGGATAGGACCCTGAAAAATCGATATTTGAACGAGCAACTAATGCCAGGCTCAAATATTGCAGATATATTTCAGTTTAATGACAGTCACGGATCGAACACCACCATGAAAATTCGAGCGACCGTCATCTGCGAGGACAATCGCCACGTCCTGCTGGTTCGCAAAGCCAATAGCCGCTGGGCGCTACCCGGCGGTACTGTCGAACGCGGGGAAACCCACGCGGGAGCAGCCATCCGGGAACTGGCGGAGGAAACTGGCCTGGACGTCGAGAACCTGCTCTACCTGATGCGAATCAATGACGGGCAGACCGAGCACCACGTATTCGAAGCCTCAGTCAGCGACTCGTCGGCGGCCCGGCCACAGAATGAAATCAGCGATTGCCTCTGGCACCCGCTGGATGCCATTGCCCAACTGCAAATGAAAAAGGGCACGCGGGATATTCTCGAGGCATTTCGCCGGCGGTTGTGATGAGTCGGTACAAGCGGGGGAACTGAAACGAACAAGGGTTTGCATTAGCTTTCGCTCGCAAACCCTTGATTTTAGATGGTGCCCGAAGCCGGAATCGAACCGGCACGCCCTTACGAGCGGGGGATTTTAAGTCCCATGCGTCTACCAGTTTCGCCATTCGGGCGGTAGCGCGGTTAGCCATGGCAACATCGGCAAAATCCAATGGCCGAAGTCCTGGCTGGTGCAGCAAGAGGGGGAATATATACATCCCTCCTCTGTGAAGCAAGGTAGCTCATGCCCTTTTCAAGACAAAACCTTTCAATGTTCCAGAAATAAAAAAGCTCCGTAAATCATAGATCTACAGAGCTTTTTAAAAGTGGAGGCCGAAGTCGGAATCGAACCGGCGTAGGTGGATTTGCAATCCACTGCATAACCATTTTGCTATTCGGCCTCAAGACGCTTGATGCGATGCAGCCACATCAACCGCGGTACAAACCTGATCAGGAAACAAGCCACTGACTCAGCGCTATCTCCTTGAAAACATTGAGATTTTTTACGTCCCAGTGCGTTCGATGGGCGCAATTATGTACTCATTTGCCTAGGCTGACAACCCCTTGATTTCAAAAAAAATTCGTCCAACGGCCAGCTTCCGCCAGACAGCTGCATTGGGGTGCCAGGTGGAGGGTGGCAGGCTTTTGGAGTTGCTGCGCAACCCAGTGGGAGCAAGTTCCCTCACCACGGCGAACGCCACAGGCCTTAGAGACAGTCGCAGCCCTGCACCATTATGGGTAACATACCGGCCTTCCCGCAGCCCTCTGCGACCTGCCAAATAAGCCCATTCCATGCCTTTCGAACTCAGCGTTGACCTCACTACCCTCGCTATCCTTGCCGTTGTCGCCTTCATTGCCGGTTTCATCGATGCCATCGCCGGTGGTGGTGGGCTGCTGACCACGCCGGCGTTGCTGACCGCAGGTTTGCCGCCTCACCTGGTCCTGGGAACCAACAAACTCAGCTCGACCTTCGGCTCGGCGACGGCCAGTTTCACTTTCTACAAGCGCAAGCTGTTCCACCCAAGGCAATGGACCCACGCCCTCGTCGGCACGCTGGTCGGGGCCCTGACCGGCGCCATCGTCGCCCATTACCTGCCTGCCGAGTGGCTGAACAAGATGCTGCCGGTGATCGTCTTTGCCTGCGGCCTGTACCTGTTGTTTGGCGGCACGCCCAAGGCGCCTCTGGACAGCAATGCACCGATCAAGAAGACCTGGCAGTCACCCCAGGGCTTCAGCCTGGGTTTCTATGACGGCGTGGCCGGGCCCGGTACTGGTGCGTTCTGGACGGTCAGCAGCCTGCTGCTCTACCCCATCGACCTGGTGAAGGCCAGTGGCGTGGCGCGCAGCATGAATTTCGTCAGCAACATCGCGGCGCTGTCGGTGTTCATCTTTTCCGGACAGGTGGACTGGGTGATCGGCCTGAGCATGGGCCTGTCGGTGATGATCGGCGCGTTCTTCGGCGCTCGCACCGCCATCAGCGGCGGCGCGAAGTTCATCCGCCCGGTGTTCATCACCGTGGTGCTGGGCTTGACCGTGCGCCTAGCCTGGCAGCACTGGTTCAGCGCGGCCTAAGCGCCGCGCCACATAAAGGTCGATCAGGTAGCGGGCGATCGAGCGCGAGGCCGGCAACGGTGGCAGGTCGTGGACGTTGAACCATTGGGCGTCCTCGATTTCATCTTCCTGGGGCACGATGTCGCCGCCGGCATATTCAGCGTGAAAACCGAGCATCATCGAATGGGGGAACGGCCAGCACTGGCTGCCCATGTACTGGATGTTCTTCACCTCGATACTGACCTCTTCACGCACTTCTCGCACCAGGCAATCCTCGGCCGACTCGCCGGGCTCGGCAAACCCCGCCAGGGTGCTGTAGACGCCCGTGACGAAACGCGGCGAACGGGCCAGCAGGACTTCATCGCCACGGGTAATCAACACGATCATGCTCGGTGAAATCCGCGGGTAGTGGCGCAGGTCACAGGCGTCGCAATACATGGCCCGCTCCAACGGAATCTGGCTCATGCGCTTGCCGCAACTGCCACAGAAGCGATGCTCCCGGGCCCAGGTGCCGATCTGCGCCGCATAGCCCAACACCTTGTACAGCGTGTGGTCGTCCTCGAGCATGAACGCCCGCAGGCCTTTCCAGTTGCAGCCGGGAATGTCCAGCGGGCTGTGCAATTCCAACAGGTAGACCGGCTCGCCATCCAGGTGACCGATGCCGTGTTCGGCGAGGATCGACAGGTCTTGGCGCTTGAGCCACTCGCGGGGGAACAGCGCGCCGTTGTCATCGAACAGAAAGCCTTCCGGGCTACGGGCCACGGCCCAGCCGCCAGGAAGATCGGTATCGAGTACTGCGGTGGTCCAGCGTGAAATCATGGTCAGTCAATCCAGAAATTCGGGTTTCTGTTTGCTCATATGGGCGGCCATGGCCACGCGCAGGTCGGTCGATTGCAGCATGGCGGCGTTCCAGGTGGCGACGTATTCCAGGCCGTCGTCAATGCTGTGGTCGCGCATGTAGCTGATCATTGCCTTGGTGCCGGTCACAGCAATCGGCGACTTGGCGGCGATTTCCCGGGCAATGCCCATCACGCCGTCGAGCAGGCTGGCGGTGTCGCTGTAGACACGATTGACCAGGCCGATGCTGCGCGCTTCTTCGACACCGAAGGTACGCCCCGTATAAGCGAGTTCACGCAGCATGCCGTCCCCGATGATCCGCGGCAAGCGTTGCAATGTGCCAACATCGGCAGCCATGCCGATATCGATTTCCTTGATGGAGAACTGGGCGTCCTCGGCGGCATAACGCATGTCGCATGCGGCGATCAGGTCAATGGCACCGCCCAGGCAATAGCCTTGAATGGCCGCGAGCACCGGCTTGCGACAATTGTCCACGGCGTTGAACGAGGCTTGCAGTTGCAGGATCTTGCGCCGCAACAGCCGTGCATTGCGTCCCACGTCCTTGCCCAGCTCGTTGGCCACGCCCGCCAGCATCATCAGGTCGATGCCGGAGGAAAAATGCTTGCCCGCACCGCTGAGCACCACCACCCGCGCCTCATCAGTGTCGTCGATCCATTGGAAGATCTCGATGATCTCGCGCCAGAAATCAACGTTCATCGCATTGATCTTTTCCGGGCGATTGATCTGCACATGGGCGATGTTGTCGGCAAGTTCGACGTTGAACGCTTGGTATTTCGACATGGCAGTGATCCTTTACCGGCTGAAAAGAGGCCTGAACTATAACAAGCCATCGCGACAGGACGTAGGCAGTGCATCGGCCAAAAGCGGGACTTGCGTACCACAGGATTCATTGTGGGAGCCGAGCTTGCTCGCGATGACGGCTGAACATTCAATATTGATGCAAGCTGACCCACCGCCATCGCGAGCAAGCTCGGCTCCCGCAGGGGGGGGCATCGATGTGTGATTACTCGCGCGCCTCCATTTGCCCATCCCAACCACCGCCCAACGCCGCAATCAGTTGCACGCTGGCAATCAAGCGGCTCTGTTGCAGGCTCAGCATGCTGCGTTCGTTGCTCAGCGCGGTGGCCTGGACAGTGACCACGTCGAGGTAGGCAATCAATCCGGCCCGGTATTGGTTCTGCGTCAGGCGCAGGGATTCCCGGGCGGCGTCCAGGGCTTCCTGGCGCACGCGGGCTTCGTCTTCCAGCACCTTGAGCTGGATCATGTAGTTCTCCACCTCGCGCAAGCCATCGAGCACGGTCTGGCGATAGGTGGCGACGGTCTGGTCATACGCCGCGACGGTGCGGTCGACTTCCGCCGATCGCTGGCCGCCATCGAACAGCGTCATCGCCAGTTGCGGCCCTACCGACCAGAAGCGGTTCGGCACGCTCACCCAGTTGTCGTAGGTACTGCTGCTGTAGCCACCACTGAGGCTCAGGGTCAGGTCCGGGTAATACGCGGCCTTGGCAACGCCGATGTTGGCATTGGCGGCCATCACCGAGCGCTCTGCCGAGGCGATGTCCGGCCGGCGCTCGAGCAGTTGGGAGGGCAGCGCCACCGGGATCTGCGGCAGGCTTGGGATGTCCTGGACCTCCGCCAGGTTGAATTCCGCCGGCGGCAGGCCGATGAGCACGGCGATGGCGTTTTCGAACTGGGCTCGCTGCCAGATCAGGTCGATCAGGTCGCCCTGGGTGGTCTTGAGCTGGTTTTGCGCCTGAGCCACCGCGTCCTTGCCGGAGACCCCGGCACGGTACTGGTTTTCGGTCATTTTCAGCGAGCGCTGATAGTTGTCGACGGTGGTTTGCAACAAACGCTTCTGCTCGTCGATCACCCGCAGTTGCAAGTAGTTCTGCACCAGTTCCGATTGCTGGCTCAGGCGCATCGCCGCCAGGTCGGCGAAACTGGCTTGCGCGCTCGCCTCGTCGGCTTCCAGGGTGCGGCGCAACTTGCCCCACACGTCCGCCTCCCAGCTGACGCCAGCCTGGGCGTTGTAGGTGTCGCGAATGCCGCTGGACGAACTGCTCAAGCTCGAACTGCTGCTGCCGGTGCCCTGGCTGGAGCGCGTCTTGCCAACGGTCAGGTCCACGGTGGGGAAAAACGCGCCACGAGCATTGCGCACCAGTGCCCGGGCCTGCCGGTACTGGGCTTCGGCCTGGGCCACGGTCTGGTTGGAGGCGTTGAGTTTGTCCACCAGGCCGTTGAGTTGCGTATCGCCGTAGAGCTCCCACCAGGCGCCCCGGGCCAGCGCATCGCTGGGGTTGGCCTGGCGCCAGCCCTGGGCCTCCTTGTACTGCACCGGGGCCGCCGCCGCGGGGCGCTGGTAATCCGGGCCGACGGCGCAGGCGCTGAGCATCGCCACACACAGCACCAGGCTCAGTACCCGCGAACCACGGGCGGTCGCCAGCGTTGCGGCAAGATTGAAAGGCGAACGGTCGGTCATAGCGGAGTTTCCAGGGCAGCATCAGTGCGCACGCCACGCCAGCGGTTGAAGCGATGGCGCAGCTTGTCGAGATAAAGGTAAACCACCGGCGTGGTATAGAGCGTCAGCACCTGGCTGAACACCAGCCCGCCGATGATGGTCAGGCCCAGCGGCTGGCGCATTTCCGCGCCTTCGGCGGCGCCGAGCAGCAGCGGCAAGGCCCCCAGGATCGCCGCCAGCGTGGTCATCAGGATTGGCCGCAATCGCAGCAGGCAAGCGCTGCGGATCGATTCCAGCGGCGTCTGCCCGGCACGCTCCAGTTGCAGCGCCAGATCGATCATCAGGATGGCGTTTTTCTTCACCACGCCGATCAGCAGGAACAGCCCCAACAGCGAGATCAGGCTGAACTCGCTGCCCAGTGCGTAGATCGACAACAAGGCGCCGACCCCGGCCGATGGCAAGGTGGACAGGATGGTCAGCGGATGGATGTAGCTTTCGTACAGCACGCCCAGCACCAGGTACACCGCCAGCAACGCGCCGAGGATCATGAACGGCTGGCTCTTCTGGGTGGCGGCGAACGCGTCGGCGGTACCGGCCATTTTCGCGATGACATCCTCGGGCATCCCGAGCTTGGCAATCGCCCGCTCGATAGCCGCGGTGCCCTGCTCCACCGTGACGCCTTCGGCCATGTCGAAGGAAATGCCCTCGGAAGCGAACTGGCCTTCATGGCTGACCCGGTCGTCCTCCAGGCTGTTCTCGTAATGGGCAATGGCTGACAGCGGTACCCGCGCGCCGTCGGCGGTGATCACCTGGACCTGTTCGAGAGTGCTCGGGTCCTGGGCATACTTGGGATTGACCTCCATCACCACCTGATATTGGTTGAGGCTGTCGTAGATGGTGGAAATCTGCCGCTGGCTGTAGGCGTTGTTGAGCACTGCGGTAACCATGTCCATGTCGATACCCAGGCGCTTGGCCTGGTCGCGGTCCACCACCAGCGTCACCTGCTGCGCCCCGCCACCGTCGCGGGCATCGATGGCGGTCAGCTCCGGCAAGGCCCGGAAGGCCGCCACGACCTTGGGGTACCAGGTGCGCAGTGACGCCAGGTCGGCGCTTTGCAGGATGTAGGAATACTGCGAAGTGGTCTGCTCGCGACCGCCACCGAATTGCAGGTCCTGGTCGGCCATCAGCATCAATTGGCCGCCGGGGACCTTGGGCATTTCCTTGCGCAGGCGCTCGATGACTTTCTGTGCGGAAATCCCCCGCTCCTTGATCGGCTTGAGGCGCACCAGCATGAAGGCGTTGTTGGTACCGTTGTTGCCGCCGATGAAACCGGCGACGCTTTGCACGGCCTCGTCCTTGAGCACGGCACGGCGGAAGATTTCCATCTTCGGCTGCATCACATTGAACGATAGCCCGTCGTCGCCACGCACGAAACCGATCAGTTGACCGGTGTCCTGCTGTGGCATGAAGGTTTTCGGCACCACCACATACAACGCGACGTTCACGCCGATGGTCACCAGCAAGCTGAGCAAGGTCAGGCGCCGATGGCGCAGCACCCAGTCCAGGCTGGTGGCGTAACCACGGACCATCCGCTCATTGAGCCCCTGGCTCCAGCGCTGCAAGCGGTTTTCCTGCCCCGGTACGTGAGGCTTGAGCCAGCGGGCGCAGAGCATCGGCGTGAGCGTCAGCGAGACCACCAGCGAAACCACGATGGAGGCCGCCAGGGTGATGGAAAATTCGCGGAACAGGCTCTCGATGATGCCGCCCATGAACAGGATCGACAGGAATACTGCTACCAGCGAGACGTTCATCGACAGCAACGTAAAGCCGACTTCTTCGGCCCCCAGGTAGGCGGCTTTCATCGGTGGCACGCCTTCGTCGATGTGCCGGGAAATGTTCTCCAGCACCACGATGGCGTCGTCCACCACCAACCCGGTCGCCAGGATCAACGCCATCAGCGACAGGTTGTTCAGGGAGAAACCGTACAGGTACATCACCGCAAACGTGCCCACCAGCGACACCGGCACCGCCAGGGTCGGGATCAACGAGGCGCGAAAGTTGCCGAGGAACAGGAACACGACCAGCACCACCAGGGCCACGGCGATCAGCAAGGTCATTTCCGCTTCATGCAGGGTGGCCTTGATCACCGGCGAACGGTCCATCGCCAGGTTCAGCTTGACGCTGGCCGGCAGCACCGCCTGCAACGCCGGCAACTGCGCCTTGATCTCGTTGACCGTCTCGATGATGTTGGCCCCGGCCTGGCGGTTGATCACCAGCAGCACGGCGGCATCGTCGTTGAAGAAACCGCTGTTGTAGCGATCCTCGACGCTGTCGGTGACTTTCGCCACGTCCTTGAGCCGCAGCACCGAGCCGTCCTGGTAGCGGATGATCAGCGTTTCGTAGTCCTTGGCCTTCTCCAACTGGTCATTGGCCTGCACCTGCCACATACGCCGGTCGTCCTCCACCGAACCCTTGGGCCGGCGTACGTTGCTGTCGGCGATGGCATTGCGCACATCGTCCAGGGCCACGCCGTACTGATTGAGCAACTGTGGCTCCAGTTCGATGCGCACCGCTGGCAACGAACTGCCGCCGATCTGTACCTCGCCGACGCCCGACACCTGGGACAGGCTCTGGGACAGGATGGTGGACGCCAGGTCGTAGAGCTGGCCTTTTTCCAACACATCCGAGGTCAGCGACAGCACCATGATCGGCGCCTGGGACGGGTTGACCTTCTTGTAGGTGGGCATGCTGCGCATGCCGCTGGGCAACAGGTTGCGCGACGCGTTAATGGCCGCCTGCACTTCCCGGGCGGCGCCGTTGATGTCGCGATCCAGATCGAATTGCAGGATGACCCGCGTAGAACCCTGGCTGGAGCGACTGCTCATGGTGTTGACCCCGGCGATAGCGCCGAAGGAGCGTTCCAGGGGCGTGGCCACGGTGGAGGCCATGACCTCGGGGCTAGCGCCCGGCAGGCTGGCCTGGACCACGATCACCGGAAAATCCATCTGCGGCAACGGCGAAACCGGCAGCAGGCCGAAGCACACGCCACCGAGCAGCATGATGGCGAAGCTCAGGAGCATGGTCGCGACGGGGCGGCGGATGAAGGGGCCGGAGAGGTTCATCGGCCACCACTCCGGGCTTCAGACCAAAGACCGAAAAGAATGACCGAGCTTTTGTGGCGAGGGAGCTTGCTCCCGCTTGAGTGCGCAGCGCTCACAAAGGGGGCCGCTGCGCAGCCCAGCGGGAGCAAGCTCCCTCGCCACAGAAAGCCCGTCCTGCCCAGGTTTCCGGGCTTCGCCGTCATACCCGCACCTCTTTCCCTTCCGGCCTGGCAAACCGGCGGCCCAGGCGATCGAAATACAGGTAGATCACCGGCGTGGTGAACAGCGTCAAGACCTGGCTCACCAACAACCCGCCCACCATCACCAAGCCCAGGGGCTGGCGCAATTCGGCACCGGAACCGGTGGCGAACATCAGCGGTATGGCACCGAACAACGCCGCCAGGGTGGTCATCAGGATCGGGCGGAAGCGCAGCAACGCCGCCTGGTAGATCGCCGTCTGCGGGTCCATGCCCTGGTTGCGTTCAGCGTCGAGGGCGAAGTCGATCATCATGATCGCGTTCTTCTTGACGATGCCGATCAGCAGGATGATGCCAATGATCGCGATCATGCCCAGGTCATTGCCGCTGAGGATCAACGCCAGCAAGGCGCCGATAGCCGCCGAGGGCAAGGTGGAAAGGATGGTGATCGGATGGATGTAGCTTTCGTACAGCACACCCAGGACGATGTACATGGTCACCACCGCCGCCAGGATCAGCAGCAAGGTACTCGACAACGACGCCTGGAACGCCTCGGCCGCGCCTTGGAATTCGGTCTGCACGCCCACCGGCATGCCGATGTCCCGCTGGACCTTCTCGATCATGTCCACCGCATGTCCGAGGGCCACGCCGGGCGCGAGGTTGAACGACATCATCACCGCCGGAAACTGGCCGATGTGGGCAATTGCCAGTTGCGCCTGGCGCTCTTCGACCCGGGCCAGGCTCGACAAGCGCACCTGCCCGCCATCGGTGGTCTTGACGTGAATCTGGTCCAGCGCCTGCGGTCCGATCCGCTCCCCGGCCTGGGCCTGCAACACCACGCGGTACTGGCTGGCCTGGGTGTAGATGGTGGAGATCTGCCGCTGGCCGAAGGCGTCATACAGCGCATCGGTGATGTTCGACACCGAGACGCCCAGGCGTGAAGCCGCGTCGCGGTCGATCACCAAGTAGACCTGCAAGCCCTTGTCCTGCAGGTCGCTGGCCACGTCGGTCAGTTCCGGCTGGCGGCCCAGGGCCTCGACCAGGCGCCCGCTCCAGAGGCTGAGCAATTCGGCGTCCGGCGATGACAGGCTGAACTGGTATTGGGTACGGCTGACCCGGTCTTCGATGGTCAGGTCCTGCACCGGCTGCATGAACAGGCGAATGCCCACCAGTCGATCCAGCTGTGGCTGCAAGCGGGCAATGATCTCGGTGGCGCTGTCGTCCCGTTCGCTGTGGGGCTTGAGGTTGATCAGCAGGCGACCGCTGTTGAGCGTGGCGTTGTCGCCGTCCACGCCGATGTAGGACGACAGGCTCTGCACCGCCGGGTCGGCAAGGATCACCTTGGCCAACTGCTGCTGGCGCTCGCTCATGGCGGCAAAGGAGATCGATTGCGGCGCCTCGGAAATGCCCTGGATCACCCCGGTGTCCTGCACCGGGAAAAAGCCCTTGGGCACCGCCAGGTACAGCACCACCGTCAGCACCAGGCTGCCCACCGCCACCAGCAGGGTCAGTGGCTGATGCTTGAGCACCCACTGCAACTTGCGCCCGTAGGCGGCGATCAACCAGTCGATCCAGGCGCCGCTGGCGCGGTAGAAACGGCCCTGTTCTGCTTCCTTGGGCTCGCGCTTGAGCAAGCGGGCGCACATCATCGGCGTCAGGGTCAGGGACACCACCAGGGAAATCAGGATCGCCACCGCCAGGGTGATGGCGAACTCGCGAAACAAGCGCCCGACCACATCGGCCATGAACAGCAGCGGGATCAGCACGGCGATCAGCGACAGGGTCAGGGAAATCAGCGTGAAACCGATCTGCTTCGCACCCTTGAGCGCAGCCTGCAACGGGCTGTCGCCCTCCTCGATGAAGCGGGCGATGTTCTCCAGCATGACGATGGCGTCGTCCACCACGAAACCGGTGGCGATGGTCAGGGCCATCAGGGTCAGGTTATTGATGGAGAAACCCGCCAAGTACATCACGCCGAAGGTGCCGATCAACGACAACGGCACGGCCACCGACGGGATGATCGTGGCACTGACGCGACGCAGGAACAGGAACGTCACCATGACCACCAGGGCGATGGCGATCAGCAACTCATGCTGCACGTCGGTGACCGAGGCTCGGATGGTCTGGGTGCGGTCGGTCAGCACGGTGACGTCCAGGCCAGCCGGCAGGTTATCGGTGATGCTCGGCAGCAAGGCCTTGATCCGGTCCACCACCTCGATGACATTGGCCCCCGGCTGGCGCTGGATGTTCAGCAGCACGGCCTGGTTTTCGTTGGCCCAGGCGGCAAGGCGTTCGTTTTCGGCCCCGTCGACGATCTGTGCCACGTCCTTGAGCCGCAACGGCGAGCCATTGGCGTAGGCCAGGATCAGCTCGGCGTAATCCTTGGGCGAGGTCAACTGGTCGTTGGCATCGAGCATCGAGACCCGGGTCGGGCCGTCGAAGTTGCCCTTGGGCTGGTTGACGTTGGAAGCACCGATCAGCGTACGCACATCCGCCAGGTTCAGGCCGTTGGCCGCCAGGGCCTCGGGGTTGACCTTGATTCGCACGGCCTGGCGCTGGCCACCAGCGATGGTGACCATGCCGACGCCGCTGATCTGGGCGATTTTCTGCGCCATGCGGGTGTCCACCAAGTCATTGAGCTTGGGCAGCAGCATGGTCTTGGAGGTAATCGCCAGGGTCAGCACCGGGGTGTCAGCCGGATTGACCTTGTTGTACACCGGCGGCGCCGGCAGGTCCTTGGGCAGCAAATTGGTGGCCGCATTGATCGCGGCCTGCACCTGCTGCTCGGCGACATCCATGTTGATGTCGAGGTTGAAGCGCAGGGTAATCACCGACGCGCCACCGGAACTGGTGGAGGCCATTTGCGTCAAGCCCGGCATCTGCCCGAACTGCCGCTCCAGGGGGGCGGTGACCGCACTGGTCATCACATCGGGGCTGGCGCCCGGGTACAGGGTCATCACACGGATGGTCGGGTAGTCGACCTGGGGCAGTGCCGACACCGGCAGCAACCGGTAGGCGATCAGGCCGGCGAGGATAATCGCCAGCATGCTCAGGGTGGTGGCGACCGGGCGAAGGATGAACAGCCGCGAGAGATTCATGCGCCGCCCTTGTTCGCCTTGTCGGCCTCAGCCGGCTCAGGCACCGCCGCAGACTTGCCCTGCAAGTGCTCGGTCGGCGTGGTAGGCACCTCCTGGCTGTCGTTGACCACCTCCACTTCGCTGCCTTCCTTCAGGCGATCGGTGCCTTCGAGCACCACCCTATCGCCTGCGGCCAGGCCTTCGGTGACCACGGTGTTCGTACCGTCGCTGGCCCCGATCTTCAGCTTCTTGATAGAGACCTTCTTGTCGCCCTCCAGGGCGTAGACGAAGGTGCCGTTGGTGCCGAACTGGATGGCCGCCGTCGGCGCCAGGACTACGCCTTTGAGAGTGTCGGCCAGCAGGTGGACGTTGACGAACTGGTTGGGGAACAGCGACTGGTCGCGGTTATCGTAGCGAGCCTTGAACTTCAAGGTGCCGGTGGTGACATCGATCTGGTTGTCCAGGCTTTGCAGCAGGCCACTGGCCTGGCGCTTCACGTCGCCCCGGTCCCAGGCTTCGACGGGCAGCTTCGCCCCGCTGCGATAACGGGCGAGCACGGTGTCGAGGTTGTTCTCCGGCAAGGTGAACACGACGCTGATGGGTTGAGTCTGGGTAATGACCGCCAGGGCCGTGGTGTCGTTGGCCGACACCAGATTGCCGATGTCCAGTTGGCGCAAGCCCACGCGGCCGGTAATCGGCGCGCGGATCCTGGTGAATTCCAGGTTGAGCTTGGCGTCGTTGACCGCCGCCTGGTTGGTCTTGACCGTGCCCTGGTACTGGCCCACCAACGCCGCGGCGGTGTCGAGGGTCTGCTTGGCAATACTGTCTTCGGCGTACAGGCCGCGATACCGCTCAAGGTCGACCTGGGCATTTTTCAGTTGGGCCTGGTTCTGCAACAGCGTGCCTTCGGCCTGGAGCAAAGCGTTCTGGTACGGGCGTGGATCGATCTCGGCCAGCAAGTCCCCAGCCTTGACCATTTGGCCCTCTTCGAAGGCGATCTTGACCAGTTCGCCACCCACGCGGCTACGCACGTTGATGGTGTTGAGGGCCGTGACCGTACCCAGCGCCTTGAAGTACAGCGGGAAATCCCCGGTCACCGCCGGCGCCACCCGCACCGGGATCGGCCCCGTCGCCCCACCGAACCCCGGCCGCATGCCACCCGAACGTCCCACGTGCCCCGTCGCGGCCTTGTCCCCCGCCCCCGGCTTCTGGGCCGAACCACTGGGCCAGAACTTCCAGGCCAGCGCCGCGACGACCAACAGGACGAACAGGCCGAGCAGCCAGCGACGGGAATTGCGGGAAACAGACGATTGCATGGAGTGATCAACCATTGGGCGCGTGGACTTCTTTTACGGGAGGCTGAACGATAAGCACTGGCGGGTATTTAGCAAAGCGCCTTTACCGGCAATTTACGTTGGGCTTACCTTACGAATAGTCAGCTAAAGCCTTGAAGCACAAAAGAAAACGGCCTGGACAGGGCCAGACCGTTAACAATTGTAATAAATACCTTATTTCATTCCACTTATTTCAGAACAGCCAGGGCCGCATCGTAGTTCGGCTCTTCAGCGATTTCCTTGACCAGCTCGCTGTGCAGCACGGTGTCATTTTCGTCCAGCACCACCACGGCACGGGCGGTCAGGCCTTTCAGTGGGCCGTCGGCAATCGCCACGCCGTAGTCCTGGATGAACTCGGCACCGCGCAAGGTGGACAGGTTCTGGACGTTTTCCAGGCCTTCGGCACCGCAGAAGCGCGCCTGGGCAAATGGCAGGTCGGCGGAGATGCACAGCACCACGGTGTTGTTCAGTTCGTTGGCCTGAGCATTGAATTTGCGCACGGAGGTGGCGCAGGTCGGCGTGTCGACGCTTGGGAAAATGTTCAGCACTTTGCGCTTGCCGGCAAAGTCCTTCAGGGAAACGTCCGACAGATTGCCGGCGACCAGGGAAAAGGCTGGTGCCTTGGAACCGGCTTGTGGCAACTGACCGTTGACTTGGACCGGGTTGCCTTTGAGGGTGACTTGAGCCATGAACGGATTCCTTCTGACAGTTTGAAAATGGTGAGGCCGGAGTTAACCACGAAATGCTCGCGCGACCTATGGCCGGACATAAAAAGACGTGGCGTCGACACCCCGGCGACGGTGATGGCTATTTGGCCTTGAGCTGCAGAAACGACTGATGCAAATCTGCCGCCCAGCCATCGATGACCCCTTTGACGTCATCGGGCTTCATGACCTGGGATTCGTTGGACAGTGGCTTGCCCGTGCCCTTGCGCACCACCTGGGCGACCACCGCGTTATTGCCTCCGTCGAGAAAAACCGCTTCGGTGCCCAAGGTGGTTTCCTGGTCGCGAATACCGCTGGCGGTGCTGACAGCGGCCGCCACCAGCGCAATCGGGACCACCTCATACGGTTTCAAGCCTTCGGTCTTGCTACTGACAGCCGTGATCGCCGCCCGTATCACCAATACACCCGGCCCAGGGACGGTCGCCAGGGGCAAGGACTTCCCCGCCTCCCGCATGAGGGCCTGATCGTAATACGCGGTGATGCCCGACAGCGTGGCCTGGGGGATCTTCACGGTCGGCTGCGGTTTGGGGTAAAGCTGCGTCGGCTCGATATAGAGGCTGGTGTATTTGTTCAGATCGATCTTCGGATCGACCCAACGCATCACCTCGGCCCCCGACGGCGACTTCTCTTCCTTGAGGCGGCTGTAATCCCCCAGGAACCCGGAATACTCATCCGGCTGGGTGACTTTGCTCGAACAACCCGCCAAGGCAAGCGAGGCTATGCAGATGCTGCCAATCATTGACGCGAACTTCATGCTGTCACTCCTGTAAGCCACACGAGGCGGGGCCGGAACTACAGGTATAGCCAATGGGCAGTTTTTTGCCTGCCCTGAAAAGAACAAGTGATTCAGCCGCGCTCGCGAGGTATCAGGCTCTGCAATTGTTGGGCGAGGAAGTTTGCATCGAAGGCAAACGTGTCGGGGTCCTTCAACCCATTGGTCCGGCGCCATTGCCATTGCGTCGATGGCGGCTGGCACACCAGGGAAATGCTGCCGTGACGGGTCGCGGCCAGGCCGATGATCGACAAAGAAACCAAGCCGCCCACACCCATCACATCCGGCACGAACTCCACCGGTTTACCGGTAATGGCCAAGGTCAGTTTTTCGGTCTTGAAAGCGGATGTTTCTACAGGAACGTTCGCCCCGTGGGCCACATACGTCTCACGGTTCAGTTCCAGCAGGCCGAGCGCCATGACCGGCGCCAGCCATTGCTCGATTTGCCCGTACAGCGCCTTGATCTGTTGCGTCCAAACCGCCGACTGGGCCTGGTGCAGTTGTTTCTTGTGCGCTTCGCTGTCGGCGTAGTGACGAAGCATCTCGCCCAATTGCTGTACATCGTCCATGGCCCGTTCCTCGGTTAGGGAGTACTGCGAAGCTGGATGATGACAGGTCCAAGACGTCGGCGTACGTAAAAGCCACTTTACCTGCGTGACTGATCCTTCAGCGCAGTCGCGCCATGGCGAGGGTGTCCACCCAACGTCCGTCACGCACGGCATAGTCGCGCATCAGGCCTTCGCTTTCGAAGCCGAACTTGCGGTACAACCCGATGGCCGCTTCATTGTCGGCGTACACCGTCAGCTCGACCCGGCGCAGGTTCATCCAGTTGTCGGCGACGTCCAGCGCGGCGGCCAGCAGCATCGACCCCACGCCTTTGCCCTGCCAGGCGACAGCCACCCCCATGCCGAGGCTGCCGCAATGGGCCCGACGCACCCGCGAAAACTGCTCCAGCCCCAGATTGCCGATGACGTCACCCGTGTGCAGGGCCACCAGTTTCAACAAGCGCTCGTCATCCGTCGCCAAGCGCTTGCGCCAGACTTCGGTGGACTGGAAAGGCATTTGCAGCACCTGGCGAGTCACCGCCGGGTCGTTGTAGAGCGCGGTGACACCGGCGATGTGGGCTTCAGTGAAGCGTGCGAGGGTAATCGAAGACTCGGACATGGGGCTCCTTCCTGGAGGCGTGACAAGGCCGACCACTATAAGCCGCGTCAGGTTATATCGGGAACCAGTGGGAGTTGCTGGTGGATGCTGAATCTGTGGACACCCAAGAACCCATGTGGGAGCGAGCTTGCTCGCGATGACCGCGGCACATTCAATATCAATGCAAGCTGAACCACCGCTATCGCGAGCAAGCTCAGCTCCCACAGGG